>CANGYC010000046.1 GCA_947457975.1 Comamonadaceae bacterium
ACAATCAGGGCCCAGGTCTCTTTCGGGTCCCAGCTCCAATAACCGCCCCAGGCTTCGGCCGCCCACAAAGCGCCCAGCACAGTGGCAATCGTGAAGAACGCAAAACCCACGGCGATGGATTTGTACATCACATCGTCGAGGATTTCATAAGACGGCAAACGCTCTGCGATGCGGCGCCGCCCAGCCAAAATGCCCGCCACGATGAAGGCGGACACACCAAAGTAAACCATCCAATAGCTGCTGGTCTGGTCGTTGGCGGATTGGCGGAACACCACCGGCTCAAAGCACAGCACAATCCCCAGCAGCCACAAAGGTGCCAGTTTGTACCAGCGGGTTTCGGTCGCTTGTTGCTTGATCAGGTAGGCAAATGCCACCATGGCCGCCAGGGCAAAAGTGCCATAACCAATGAAGTTGGCCGGCACATGCACCTTCATCCACCAGCTCTTGAGGGCAGGCACCAGGGGCTGGATTTCGTGCGCCTCGCGCACCAGCGTGTACCAGAGCAAAAAGCCCACGGCTGCACTCACCACCAGCATGACCAGGCCACCGAGGGAGCGCGTGCCGTACTGAACCTCGAAGTACAGGTAAAACAGTGCCGTCATCCAGCAAAACAGCACAAAGACCTCATAGAGGTTGCTCACCGGAATGTGACCAATGTCCGGGCCCATCTGGTGGCCCTCGTACCAGCGCACCATGGTGCCGATCAGCGCCATGGTCACGGCCGTCCAGGCCAGGCGCGAACCCAGCAATTCGAAGGTGCCGCCCTGCCCCTTGATGAGAACAGGCAACCAGTAAAAAACGGTGCTCATGAAAAAGAGCATGCACATCCACAGGATGGCCGACTGGCTGGAGAAAAAGTACTTCAGCCAGAACACCTGCTCGGCCCGGGCCAGGTCGCCGCCGTAGGACCCGATAGCCAACAAGGAGGCGGCTGTGACCACGCCCATGAGCACCTGCAGGGGCCGCCAGAACCAACCCAGGGCCACCGTGGCCGGAAGAATTCCGATCAGGATGGCCTGCTCATAGCCGTCCATGGCGTGCTGGTAATTGAAAAAGGCAAACAGGCCTGCGGCCAGCACCAGGACGGCGAACACCCAGTCCAGGGGCTGGCGACGGGCGAAATAGCCTTCGTTCAGGACAATGCCATCTTCACGGCGGAGGGTGCTGCTCATGGGGATACCTGCAGAAGTCGAGAAGTCAGATGATCGAATTCCTTGTCGCCGTCCAGCGTCTTGCGGTTGGTCGACAGGGCCATGGTGGCCTGTGAGCCCTGACCAGCAGGCGCCAGCCAGATCCAGAGCCGACGCTCACGCACGTAGAGCATCGCAAAGATACCGATGATCAGGAAGAGGCAACCCAGATAGACAACGTTGCGGCCAGGGGCTCGCGCCACCTGAAAGACGCTGGCCTGCACTTGCTGGAAGTCCTTGAGCTCGAAGGTCATGGGTGCCGGATAGAAGAAGGCATCCGACAGGCTCAGCACCGCCTGAGCCATGAAATTTTGCGTCCATTCGTTTAGCTCCAAGGCAGGCAGGCCGGACTGCTGCCGGCCCATCTGCACCAGCTCGAACAGGACACCATTGAGGATGCGGATCAGCACCTCGCTGGCCTTTTGGCGCTCGGCCTCAGGCACGTTGCTTTCCATGAAATCGGACACGGCCTGCAAGCCGGCCACGGGCTGGCTCTTGGTCGAGGGCTGAGCCGTGGTTTTGGCTTCAGGGGGCTCGGTCCCCGCGAACAGCGCCAGGGCTCGGCTGGCCGAGGCCTGCAGCTGCTGCGCCATCTCAGGGCGGCCAGCTGGAATGGCGCCCTGCACGTAACGGCGCACAGCCGCCTCGCGGCTGGCAGGTTGCTGCAGCAGTTCTCGGGCTTTGAGGAAGGTGGTCTTGCCGCCTTCAGGGTCTGCCGGGATGCGCAGGTACTGGAATTCATCGGCCGGTGTCTCGCGCATGCCCAGCAGGAACACAGGCACGCTGTCGGGGTGCTCGTCGAGCCGGACCGGCAGCATGTAGTTGTTGTACTCACGGGCCTGGCCGGCGGCATCGCGCAGCTTGTAACTCACGCTCGGGCCCACGTTGCGCAGTTCCTTGCGGGTAGTGGTCTTGTTGGCAGCGCCCAGGCGGCTGTTCAGGGCGTGGACCAACGGGGACTGGCCCTCGGGCGCCGCCGCGCGCGTGCTGCCGAAGTTCTCTACATTGATCACCCGCAGACCGGAGAACTCCAGGTTGAGTTGCTCTTGGCCATTGCTCAGGGGTGTGGCGCCGCCGATGACACCCGTGACCTCGAAGGGCTTGACGCCGGCGCTCATGGGAACGGCCTTGAGCGTCACGCTCGAACCACCGTCATCAAAGCCGGACTGGAAAATATCGATGCCCCGGAAGCGGGCAGGGTGGTTGACCTCCACGCGCTGGTCGATGGCCTGGCCGGTGGCCTTGTCGTGAATGACGATCTCGCTGGCAAACAGCTTGGGCATGCCGGTGGAGTAGTACTCCACGATGAACTTCTTGAGCTCGATGGAAAACGGCAACTCCTGCAGCAGCACGCCGCCAGGCTGGTTCAGCAGCGCGGTGCTGGAGTGCGTGCCTTCGGCTACCAGGAGGTTGCCGCGGAAGGTCGGGTTTGCTGCAGGCAGGCGGTGCTTAGCCGGTACATCGGCGAGCATGCCGGCGCCGCTGAAGACGGCCTTATCGCCCCACCACATCTGCAGGCGCACCATCAGGTCGCCATCGAGCAGGCCGCCCACGCAGACCAACACGATGGCGCTGTGCGCGGCGATGTAGCCCAGCTTGTTGGCGGCACCCTTCTTGGCCGCCACCATCCAGCCTTGCTCACGCTGCTGCAGCTTGACCTTCCAGCCGCCAGCCGCCAGGGCCTGCCCCATACGACCCGCAGCCTCTTTCGGCGGCTCGGTCAAGGCCTGTTCGGCGCGGTGGGGAAAGGCCTTGAGGCTTTGCTCGCGGATGTGCTCCTTGAACTGCCGCAGGTCGGTCAGGATCTTGGGGGTGTTGCGCGCAATGCACAGACTGGTGCTGACGACCAGGAAGGCCAGGATCAGCAGAAACCACCAGGCGCTGTAGACGGTGTAGAGGTTGAGCTTGCCAAAGAGCTGGGCCCAGAAGGGACCGAACTGGTTGACGTAGTTGACCTGGGGCTCAGCCTGCTTGAGAACAGTGCCGATGACGGAGGCGATGCAGATCAGGGTGAGCAGCGAGATCGCAAAGCGCATCGATGCCAGAAGTTCCAGCAGGCCACGCCCGGTGGGACTGGCGTCGCGCCCTTGAAGGTCCTGAATGCTGGCGGTCATGGAGAGGGGAACAATCCTTCAAACGGCGGCGGCACCTGGGGCGCGGCGGCACATCGGCAAACAAAAAGGCGGGCCTTTCTTCACGAAAGACCCGCCTGTGGTGATCTGGCTTTCAAACCGGGGTTCCGTTCAGCTGCGCGTCAACTGTAAACGCATCTGCTCGACGGCCAAAGCCTGGAGGCGCAAAGGCCTGCGCAGTCCCGGGCTTCCTGGCACCTGTGCTTCAGCGCAGGCCGGCAATGTAGTCGGCCAGTGCACGGATCTCGCGGTCATTGAGCTTGGCAGCCACCTGCGTCATCTGCACGCTGTTCTGGCGGCCGCCATCGCGGTAGGCGCTGAGCTGGGCCTGGGTGTAGTCGGCGTGCTGACCAGCCAGACGGGGGTACTGGGCGGGGTTGCCGGCACCGGTGGGGTTGTGGCAACCAGCGCAGGCAGCGATCTGACGGTCGGCAATGCCGCCGCGGTAGATGCGCTCGCCCAGGGCGACCAGTTCCTTGTCCTTGGCAAAGCCAGGCTTGGACTGCTTGCTGGCCAGCCAGAAGGCGATGTTTTTCATGTCTTCGTCGGACAAACCCGCCGCCATGCCCTGCATGATGGCGTTTTTGCGCACGCCACTCTTGTACTCGCGAAGCTGCTTGACCAGGTATTCAGGGTGCTGCTGAGCCAGCTTGGGATTGACGGGGGAGCCGGAATTGCCATCGGCACCGTGGCAGGCGGCGCAGGCCGCTGTGAACCGTGCCTCGCCTGCGACCAGGTCCGGTTTGGCGGCTGGCTTGGGCGCCCCAGTGGCTGCAAGGGACAAGGGAGCGATTGCGGCCAACAGGGCAGCCAATAAAGAGGAGGCGAGCAGCTTCATAGGGAACGCTTTAATTGAGGGGGCGGGAAATTCACAAACGCTTGATTTTACAATGGCTTCCAGTACTCCCTGTCAGCCACCGAAGGTAGAAGGGCCGATTCTCCAAGCCGCCGCTTAGCGGCGATTTCCCTGCCCTTCCTCGCCATGAACTTGCCTACGCCTCCCCCCGTCGATCCCAAGGTGGCCATGGGCTGGCTGCACACCGCCCGCTTCCTGACCACCGCACCGCAGCTGCAGCACCTGCCGGTGCTCGATGTGCCTGAAATCGCCTTTGTGGGCCGCTCCAATGCGGGCAAGTCCACCTGCATCAACACCCTGACTCAGCAGCACCGCCTGGCCTTTGCCTCCAAGACGCCTGGACGCACCCAGAGCATCAACCTGTTTTCACTGGGCAAGCAGGGCCTGACCGACGCCGTGCTGGCAGACCTGCCCGGCTACGGCTACGCGGCCGTGCCCAAGGAGGCCAAGCTGCGCTGGCAGCGGGTGATGGCCAATTACCTGCAAACGCGCCCCAACCTCAAGGGCGTGGTGTTGATGTGCGACCCCCGGCTAGGGATGACCGAGCTCGACGAGATCCTGCTTGACGTGATCCGCCCCCGGGTGGAGGCGGGCCTGAAGTTCCTGGTGCTGCTGACCAAAGCCGACAAACTCACCCGTGCAGAAGGGGCCAAGGTGCTGTCCATCGTCCGGCTGCAGGCCGGTGGCGGTGAGGTGCGGCTGTTCTCGGCGCTCAAGCGGCAAGGGCTGGAAGAAGCCGGCCAGATCCTGTGGCAATGGGCCCATGAGGAGGGCAGCGTCTTACACTCCCCCACCCCGTCCTCGGCTCCCGCCGAAGACGAGCCGCCGGCCCTGGACTGAGCAGGCCACCGGCTTCAGTAGACGGCAGGCTCCCCGGGAGGGCGGGTCTTGAAGCGCTTGTGCACCCAGTAGTACTGGGCCGGCATCTCGCGGATGAAACCCTCGAGCAACTGGTTGCCGCGCGCTGTGTCGGCCAGCAGGTCCCCCAGGGGGAAATCAGGCCACATTGGCTTGACCTCGACCTCATAGCCATCGCGCGTCAGGCGCGACACCACCGAGATCACCTTGGCCCGGCCCAGGCGGGCAAAGCGGGCAATCGAGGGCACGGTGGATGCCGGCACACCAAAGAAAGGGGCGAACACCGTGCCTTCAGAACCAAAATCCATGTCGGGCAGCAGGTACAACACCTCGCCAGCGCGCAGGGCACTGACGATGTCCTTGACGCCATCGCGGCGGTTGAACAGCCGCACCCGGCCAAGGCGCAGACGACCGGCTTTGATCCACTCGTCCACCAGAGGATTGGCCTGCGGTGTGTAGATGGAGGTAAAGCGACGCTGGATGTGCATGTTGATGGCGGTGGCCCCTGCATCGAGTCCGTAGAAATGCGGGCTAAAAACGATGGTGGGCGCATCGCCCTCGAACTCGTGCAAGGCACCGTGGAGCTTGAGCCGGCGGGCCAGCAGCTCGGGTGAGCCGTGCCAGAGCCAGCTGCGGTCCAGCCAGGTCTGTGCGAAGTACACAAAGGTCTGGCGCGCCAGGCGCGTGCGTTCAGCGGCGGGCAAGGCCGGAAAGCACAGGGCGAGATTGGTCTGCACGATGCGCCGGCGCGGCAGAACCAAGACGTAGAGCAGCCCGCCCAGCACCACCCCGAGTCGGCGCAGCACAGGCAAGGGCCAGCCGGCCATGCGCTTCATCAGGCCAATGCCCAGGCGGGTGGCCAGGCGGCTCAAGAAGTTCATGCTCCAGCGCCCTCCTGCGGAGCGGGCGCCGCACCGCCCTCGCGGCGCGGCTGCTTGTAGCGGGCGTAGGCCCAGAGGTACTGCCCAGGCAGGCTGAGGATCAGTGCCTCATTGGCGCGGTTGACCAAGGTCACAGCCGTCAGCAGGTCGGGGGGCGGAGCGGTATCGAAATCGGCGACCGGCGGCAGGAAGTCAAGCTGGTAGCCCTGGCCACTTGGCAGGCGGCTGGTGCGCACCGGAATCAAAGCGGCGCCGCTTTGCAGCACGAGGCGCGCCGCCAAGGTCATGCTGTAGGCCGGCCGGCCGAAAAAGGGCGCCCACACGCCCAGACCCTCGGGTGGTACCTGGTCGGTGAGCAGGGCCACCGCACCTCGGGAGCGCAGCGCCTTGAGCATCTGACGGATGCCGGCCAAGCTGGCTGGGGCCATCACCAGGCCCGGGCGCTCGCGGCTGGCCGCCATCAGCCGGGCCAGCCAGGGCTGGCGCGCCGGCCGGTACAGCGCGGTGACAGGTCCATAGAGTTCGGCCAGGGCCTGCGGTGCGAGCTCGAAGCTGCCGCAGTGGGCCGAGAAGAAAACCACGCCACGACCCTTGGCGAGAGCCGCATCCACATGCTCGCGGCCGGACACGCTCACCTGGGTGAGGCAAGACTGCTGGTGCGGCCGCATCCAGAGCCGGGGCAGCTCCGCCACAAAGCGGCCGGCGTCAGCGATGGCGGGGCGGGCCTGCTCGAAGGACAGCCCCGCCTGGGCCACGTTGGCCCGGAAGCTGCGGCGGTAGCCAGGGCTCAGCACCCACACCAGCCAACCAAGCAGTCCCCCCAGGGCATGCAACAGGGGCAGGGGCCAGCGTGACAGGAATCGAAAGAAAAGGAACATCAAACCATGGGGCCGCAAAGGGTCAGAGGTGATCGGCCGGGGGCGAGAGCTGCCTATAATGGCCGAGGTCGCCGAGTTACAGAACTACTTGCAGGGCGACCTTAAACAATTCTGCTAAAGCGTTCGCCGCGACTCCCCGCCGGCAACGCGCCGAGCAACTTCACAGGAGTGTACGTAAATGGCGAACGACTATCTCTTCACGTCCGAATCGGTTTCCGAAGGTCACCCCGACAAGGTGGCCGACCAGATTTCGGACGCCATCCTCGATGCGATCTTCGCGCAGGACCCGAGGTCCCGCGTGGCCGCCGAAACCCTGACCAACACCGGTCTGGTGGTGCTGGCCGGCGAGATCACGACCAACGCGCATGTGGACTACATCCAGGTCGCGCGCGACACCATCAAGCGCATCGGCTACGACAACACCGACTACGGCATCGACTACAAGGGCTGCGCGGTCATGGTCTGCTACGACAAGCAGTCCAACGACATCGCCCAGGGTGTCAACCATGCGTCCGACGACCACCTGAACATCGGCGCTGGCGACCAAGGCCTGATGTTCGGCTATGCCTGCGACGAGACGCCCGAGCTGATGCCCGCGCCCATTTACTACGCGCACCGCCTGGTCGAGCGCCAAGCGCAATTGCGCAAAGACGGCCGCCTGCCCTTCCTGCGTCCCGACGCCAAGAGCCAGGTCACCATGCGCTATGTGGACGGCAAGCCGCACAGCATCGACACCGTGGTGCTGTCCAGCCAGCACGCCCCCGAGATGAGCCTGGGCGACAAGATGAAGCCGGCCTTCGTCGCGGCGGTGAGCGAGGAAATCATCAAGCCTGTACTGCCCAGGGAGTGGCTCAAGGACACGAACTACCTGATCAACCCGACCGGCCGCTTCGTCATCGGCGGCCCGCAGGGCGATTGCGGTCTGACCGGCCGCAAGATCATCGTCGACACCTACGGCGGCGCCTGCCCGCACGGCGGTGGCGCCTTCTCGGGCAAGGACCCCTCCAAGGTCGACCGCAGCGCTGCCTACGCAGCCCGCTACGTGGCCAAGAACGTGGTGGCCGCAGGCCTGGCCAAGCAGTGCCAGGTGCAGGTGGCCTACGCCATCGGCGTGGCGCGTCCGATGAACGTGACGGTGTACACCGAGGGCACCGGCGTCATCTCCGACGACAAGATTGCCGCCCTGGTCAACGAGCACTTCGACCTGCGCCCCAAGGGCATCATCCAGATGCTGGATCTGCTGCGTCCGATCTACTCGAAGACAGCCGCCTACGGCCACTTCGGGCGCGAAGAGCCAGAGTTCACCTGGGAACGCACGGATAAGGCCGCCGCCCTGCGCGCCGCAGCCGGCCTGTGAAGCGTCGGGCTGCCCTACAGGCCCTGAGCGGCGGGGCAGCCCTCTTGTCGCTGGCCCCCATGGCCACCTCCGCACAGCCCTTGCGCATCGACCCCGCCCGCGCCACCACCGCCAGCCTCGGTCGCGCCTTGCGTGCCGGCCGCACCAGCGTTCAAGCCATCGCCCAATCGCATCTCGACCGCATCGCAGCCCTGGACCGCGCAGGTCCGCGCCTGAACAGCATCATCGAACTCAACCCCGATGTGCTGAAGGAAGCCAAGCGGCTGGACGCACTCGCCCGCAAGGGCCAATGGCTCGGCCCCCTTCACGGCATCCCGGTGCTGCTGAAGGACAACGTGGCCACCGGCGACCGCATGCAAACCACCGCCGGCTCGCTGGCCTTGGAAGGAACCCGTGCTGCGCGCGACGCTGCCATCGTCGAGCAACTGCGCGCCGCCGGCGCATTGATCCTGGCCAAGACCAACCTCAGCGAGTGGGCCAACATCCGCTCCAACCGCTCCACCAGCGGCTGGAGCAGCCGCGGCGGCCTGACCCGCAACCCCTACGCACTGGACCGCAACACCAGCGGCAGCAGTTCGGGCACAGGTGCGGCCATCGCCGCAGGCCTGGGTGTGCTGGGCGTGGGCACCGAAACCGACGGCTCCATCATTTCTCCGGCCATGCGCAACGGGCTGGTGGGGCTCAAGCCCACGGTGGGCCGCGTCAGCCGCGACGGCATCATCCCGATTTCCCACACGCAGGACACGGCCGGGCCCATGACCCGCACCGTCGCCGATGCGGCCGCGCTGATGCAGGCCATCAGCGCACACGACCCACGCGACGTGGCGATGCAAGGCGCGCCTGCCGCACCCGACTACCACGCCGCGCTCCAGCCCACTGCCCTGCAGGGCGTCCGCCTGGGTGTGGCTCGCAACCAACTCAATGCGCATACGGGCATCGGCGCCCTGTTCGAGCGCAGCCTGCAACAGCTCAAGCAGCTCGGCGCGGAGTTGGTGGACGTGCAGGCCCCGCGCCCGGCCACCTGGAGCGCCGATGAACTCACCGTGCTGCTGGTTGAACTCAAGGCCGGCCTTGCTGCGTGGCTGGCCGAATTCGCCCCACAGGCACGGGTGCGCAACCTTGACGACATCATCGCCTTCAACGAGGCCAACGCTGCCAAGGTGATGCCGCACTTCGGGCAAGAACTCTTTCTGCAAGCGCGCGCCCTTGGCGACCTGGACAGCCCCGGCTACAAGGCAGCGCTTGAGAAATGCCGCCGACTGGCCCGTACCGAAGGCTTGGAAGCCCTGTTTGCCAAGGAACAGATCCAGGCCCTGGTGGCCCCCAGCGGCGGCCTGGCCTCGCTGACCGACTTGGGCGCGGGCGACCACTCCACCGGCGGCTTCTCGTCTGCCGCGGCCGTGGCCGGCCTGCCGCACCTCACCGTGCCCATGGGCGTGGTCGGCATACAGGGCGGCGCCGTATTGCCCGCAGGCCTGTCCTTCGTGGGACCCGCGTGGAGCGAAGACACGCTGCTGGGCTACGGGTTCGCCTTTGAACGGGCCGGCCCTCAGCGCGTGTCGCCTGCCTTCCGGCGGTACTCCACCGCCAACGCCTGAGCTGGGCGGCAGACACGGGCTTCAAGCGCCATTCAGCTCAGTGCCCGCTGCCGGGAGGCCAAGACACTGCCCAACGCCAGGATGACAGCACTCACCACGAACCCGCGCTGCAAGCCGCCGGCGCCGTCGGCCACCAAGCCCACCAGCACCGGCCCCACGATCTGTCCAACCGCAAAGATGATGGTGAAGGCCGCAATCCCCGAAGGCCAGGCCGCCTTCACACAGTTGTGGCGCACGAGCGCGGTGGTCGAGGCCACCACCGACAGGAACACGCTGCCGAACAGGGCCCCCGACACGAATACCGCCACCGGATGCGCACTCAGCACGGGCAAGACCGTGGCCAGCGCCAACAGGCCGTTGAGCGTGGCCATCGGCCGACCGCCCCGGTGCCGCTGGAGCAGACCGGCCCACAGCCATGAAGAGGCCACCACGCCCACGCCCAGCAGCACATAGAAAGCCGTGAGCACCGGCGCACTCAGGCCTTGCTCTCGCAGCAAGGTAATGATGAAGGTCATGTAGCCGATGTAGCCCAGGCCGAAGCACAGATAGCCCAACAAACCAAACATCAGCGCGCGCAAGGGTGCAGGCTCGCGCAGCGCGGCCGGCACCGGTGGGCTCGTCATGCCGCGCGTCATGATCAACATGCCCAGGTTGGCGAACAGGGCCAGCGCCGCCAGCACCACCCAGGCCCGCTGCCAGTCGGCCGGGGACGCTGTGCCCAGGGACCCAGCCACCCACGCGCCCAAGGCTGCAGCCCCCTCGGGCCCCATCGCCCAGGGCACCATCAACGAACAGGCCACGATGCCCAAGCCCGTTCCGCCGTAATAGATGCCCAGAATGAGGCCGGATCGCTGTGCACCACCGGGCCGCTGGGCCAGCGAAGCCGCCAACAAGCCCCCACCGGCGAAGCTGGCCGCGCTGGCCACCCCGCTGGCAAAGCGCAGCGCGAAGAGCGCCTCTTCCGATCGCACCAGGCCATGAAGCAGCAGCGTCACACAGGCGCCCACGCCACCGGCCACCACCACGTGCCGGCCGTCGAACCGGGCCTGCCACCGAGGCAACATCAAGGCACCCGCCAGATAACCCGCCGCATTGACCGTGTTCATGGCGCCAGCCGTGGCATAGCTCCAGTCCAAGTCGGCCCGCATCGCCGGCAGCAGCAGCGCGTAGGCAAAGCGGGCCAGGCCCAAGGAGACAGCCGAAGCCAGGGCCAGGCCCATGGCCGTGTACAGCAGGCCCGCACCTTCCCCGGAATCCGACTTCATTGCACCCTCCTCACGCCAGGCGACATGCATGCACCGCATGAACCATTCCGCCAGGAATGCCCCTTCGACCCAGTGTCGCATGTCATCCCTTCCACCCGGCAATGGGCGCTCGGGTAAACTGCGGGCACCTTCCGAGGAGCGCTGCGAGACGCTCGTGTGTGTCCACACGAAAGTCGTCCCAGGCTCGGAACCGTGTCCAACCGCGCTCACCCTGCTTCGGCCCGTTCATGCGGGCGTGCACGGCGAGCCGAACCCTTCATCGACTCTCCCTGCGCGTCACGTTACGGCGGCGCACGCAGCAGGCTCCAACTTTCATTTTTCGGAGCAAAGAGTCATGAACGCAGTCGTCAAACCCCTCAAGGACAACGATTACATCGTTGCCGATCTTTCCCTGGCCGAGTGGGGCCGCAAGGAAATCAAGATCGCCGAGACCGAAATGCCCGGTCTGATGGCCATTCGCGAAGAGTTCGCCAAGGCCCAGCCCCTGAAGGGCGCGCGCATCACCGGTTCGCTGCACATGACCATCCAGACAGCCGTACTGGTCGAGACGCTGCAGGCCCTGGGCGCCGATGTGCGCTGGGCTTCGTGCAACATCTTCTCCACGCAGGACCACGCCGCTGCAGCCTTGGTCGTCAAGGGCACGCCCGTCTTCGCCTACAAGGGCGAAACGTTGGACGACTACTGGGACTACACCCACCGCATCTTTGAATTCGGCCCCAAGGGCTCGGCCGCCGAAGGCCCGAACATGATCCTGGACGACGGCGGTGACGCCACGCTGCTGATGCACCTGGGCCAACGCGCCGAGAAGGACCTGTCCGTCATCGCCAACCCGACGAGCGAAGAGGAAACCTGCCTGTTCAACGCCATCAAGGCCAAGCTCGCGCAGGACCCCACCTGGTACACCCGCAAGGCCGCGCAGATCATCGGCGTGACCGAAGAGACCACCACCGGCGTGCTGCGTCTGAACGAGATGTCGGCCAAGGGCACGCTGCAGTTCCGCGCCATCAACGTCAACGACAGCGTCACCAAGAGCAAGTTCGACAACCTCTATGGCTGCCGTGAATCGCTGGTCGACTCCATCAAGCGCGCCACCGACGTCA
>CANGYC010000047.1 GCA_947457975.1 Comamonadaceae bacterium
GGGGGGGGGGGCGGCGGGGGGGGGGGGGGGGGCGGCACTCGGGGTGGGCGCAGCACTGGGCGCTGCCGAGACCTCGGCCTGAGCGCTACGGGCTTCACCCGCCAGCGCCACCTGCGAGCCACTGACCCGCACGTTGGATTGAGCGGTCACATCGCAGGCGCCTATCGAGCGCAAACCGCGCGTCAGAGGAACCCCTGCCAAGCTGATGACGAAGTCGCCCTCCGCCGCATAAGTGTGCTGGACCTGCCAGTTTTCCTTGCTCTCCATGCGCCGGCGCTCGGTTCGTCCGTCGCCGAGCTTCAGTTCCAGACCACAAGCGTTGTCACCGGGGTTGCTGGACACCACCTGTACCGAGCGCGGCTCACTGCCACGCTGTACAGACAGGCCAGCCCATGAAGCGGCAGGCTGCCCCATGACAAGTGCGCCCAGGATCCACAAAAGACGTTGAGATGGGGTCGTGTTCATGACTGATTAAAAAAGGACAATTAATATTTTTTTAATTATGAATCGTCCGGAACGCCTGATGCCCACGCACAACCCATTCCCTAGAAGAATTCTCAACCGATTCATCGCGTGGGGCCGATTTGTGCTGGCTCACGGCAGCAAGTGCCTTCTGGTGCTGGCCGTCCTCATGGACGGCCAGGCTTTCGCGCAGAACTGGAAAGACGCCGATGCGGCCTTCAAGGTCAAGCCGGGCGTGAAAAGGCAGAGAGAGGTTAAGTGGCTGGTGGTGAACAACCTGCAGGCCACCTGCGAGGCAGAAAGCCACAAACGGGGGCTGGGTGGCTTCAATTACGCCCTGGAAGCCTGCAGCTTCTGGGACGACAGGCAATGCACCATCGTTACCAGCACGAACACCACCATGCACCAGCTGGGCCATGAGCTAAGGCACTGCTTCATGGGCAACTTCCACTGAAGCTTCGTTAAAGATCGGTCCGCGCCCAGCGCGGGGCGCCACTCAATGACTTTAGTCGGACAGCCGCCAGACGAAGGGCATGTTCGTAGACCATTCCTGACCCCGGAGCTCCATGGGCTCCAGGGTGCAGGCACTGGCGGTGTCCAGGGCGGCCTGGTCCAAGCGGCTTGAACCTGAACTCTCGATCACCCGGGTACTTAAGACCTGGCCGTCCCGGTTCACGCGCAACTCAACCACTGTCCGGCCCTGCTCAGCCAATCGCCGGGACAGGGCAGGGTAGACAGGCTTGGGACAGTGTTTGATCCTCAGGCTAGACGCTTGCACGACGTTGATGGCCTGAGGGGAGGGCATCAGCAATTGCTCCACGCTCACAGGCAAGTTGGCTGGCCGAAGGGGCGGCATGAGCTCGCAGTCATGCGCATCAATCTTTCCGTTGTGGTTGCGGACAAAGACTTTTTTCTCAGACAGGTCCAGTTCGTGATAACGGTTGTCAAAGGAAAAAGCCAGGATCTGGTTCGTGCGCCGCAAGGACTGACTGCGATTGGCGGCCAGTGCATCGTAGAGGGCGTCGGCCGTGCGCGTTCCGGTGTCCGATAGGTCGAAGCGGGAGAGCCTGAATATGCGCTCCTTGTGAACCATGAACCCTCCAGCCGTTGCGCAGACAAAGCGTTGGCCCTGCGCTGCGATGTCGGCAGCTTCTTGCTTCATTTCGATGATGACCCGATCCTGCAGCCGCTTCTGCTCTGCCAGGCTTTGAGCTGAGACCGCCCCGCTCAGGACCCACAGCGCAAGTGCCAGGATCACCGGGACCCCGGCCGCACGAACGCCCATCTCCATGGTGAATTCCGACTATTCCCGCTCGATTTTCCGGCTCTCCACCACGCGGCTGAAGCGTGCAATTTCACTCTCCACTCGTGCCCGGAAGGCCTCGGGGGTGCTTGGTGCCGCAGCACCGCCCAGATCGGCCAGACGTTTGGCGATGGCGGGGTCTGCCAGGGTGGTGCGAATGGCCGCATTGAGGCTGCTCACGATGGCCGGAGGCGTTGTGCCGGGCAGCGTCACACCCAGCCAAGACTCGTACTGCAGGGAGGGGATGACACTGCTGACGGTCGGAACGCCCGGCATCACAGCCACTGGCGTGGCCGTGCTCACGGCCACCGCCCTTAACTGCCCGGACTGCACAAAGGGCAAGGCGGCGGTCATGGTCTCAATCAGGATGTCCACTCGGCCGGCTATCACCTCGGTGGCCGCTGCCGTGCCGCCCTTGAAGGGCACGTGTAGCATCTGAATGTTTTGCTCCGAGTTGATCCACTCGCCCAGCAAGTGGTGCGCGGTACCCACGCCCACGGAAGAAAAGCTCAAGGGGCGTTTGCGCGCGGTCTCGATCACGTCGGCCATGCTGCGTATCGGCGAGTTGGGCGCCACGGCAATCACCATGGGGTAGGTGGTCAGTGTCGTGGTCCAGGCGAAATCGGTCACAGGCCTAAAAGGCAGGCTCTTGCGCATGGCGGCCATGGTCGAGTGGCCGCTGGGGGCCAGCAGCCAGGTCAGGCCGTCGCCTGGCGACTTGGCCACGGCATCGGCAGCCAGCGCGCCGCCCGCCCCAGCCCTGTTTTCCACCATCACGGGCTGGCCCAGCAGTTCTCCCAATTTAGGGGCCACCAGGCGGGCCACGGTGTCAGAGCTGCCGCCGGGCGCAAAGCCCACCAGCAGTTTGATCGGTTTGTCAGGGCGCCATGCGCCTGACTGAGCCAGGGCGGGCAGACCGGCCAGGGCGCCCAGGCTCAGAAAAAGCGTGTGGCGGCGTGAAATCGTTGAGGTCATCTTGTCTCCATGTGGGCTGATTTGTTGCAAATCATGCCGCAGTTCTTCTCGCTTCAGCTCGTTCAGACCCACGCCAAGGGCAAACCCTGAGGCGGGATGTCGCAGCTAAGATGCGCCCGATTCAATGGCCCCTCTTGAGGACGATCGCATGACTGACCTGCTGCGCCGCGCTGGTGCGCTGACCTTCAGCCACATGGGCATGTTTGTGTGCGAGCCCGAACGCATGGCCGGCTTCTACAAAGAGGTGCTGGCCTTCACCGAAACTGACAGGGGACTGCTGGGCACGGCCAAGCTGGTGTTTCTCAGCCGGGATCCGTCGGAACACCATCAGTTGGTGCTGGTCTCGGGCCGACCTTCTGACCTGGCTTTTAACCTGATCAACCAGATCTCCTTGCGCGTTCAAGACCTCCAAACCTTGCGGGAGGTGCGCCGCAGGGTGGTGGCCCACCCCGATGCCAGCGATCTGGCCTGTGTGACACACGGCAATGCCATGTCGATCTATTTCCGCGACCCGGAAGGCAACCGCCTGGAGGTGTTCATGGACACCCCCTGGTACTGCGAACAACCCCTGCGAGAGCCGGTCGACCTCGACCTGCCCGACGAGGTACTCATGGCGCAGGCCGAGGCCCTGGCTCGGAGCCGCCCCCGCTTTCAAGACCGCAGCCAGTGGATGGCGGACATGGCCAGGCGCATGGGTCAGTCCTGAGAGACTTGTTTTTTTCTACCTCATCAAGAGACTTTATGAAATTCATCAGCTACCTCCATCAAGGCAAGCCCTCGTATGGGGTGCTCATCGGACAAGATCAGGTGCTCGACCTGGCTGCACTGCTGGGCGAACAGGCCCCCGACCTGGCGAGCTTGATCGCCCGCGACCTGCTGCCTCAGGCCCGTACGCTGGCGGCCGCGGCCAAGAGCACACTCAAGCTGCAGGACGTGGAGTTGCTGCCCGTGATTCCCCGCCCGGGCAAGATCATTTGCGTGGGCCTGAACTACCACGACCATGTCCGTGAGACCGGGCGCGAATTGACCGAGAGCCCAGCCCTTTTTCTGAGGGTGGCAGCGTCCCAGGTGGCGCACGGTGCGGCCATCATGCGGCCCCGTGAGTCGCACCGGCTGGACTATGAAGGCGAGATCGCGGTCATCATCGGCCAGGGCGGTCGCCGCATTTCCGAGCAGGCGAGCTGGCAACACATCGCCGGCTACAGCTGCTACAACGACGGCAGCGTCCGCGACTGGCAGGTGGCCACCAGCCAATGGACGGCGGGCAAGAATTTCTGGCGCACTGGCGGCTTTGGCCCGTGGATGGTCTCGGCCGACGAGATTGCGCCTGGCCAGCTCATGACCCTGACCACCCGCCTCAATGGTCAGGTGATGCAACAGGCCACCACCGACATGCTGATTCACAGCATTCCCCGCCTGATCAGCTACATCTCCACGGTCATGCCGCTGGAGCCTGGCGATGTGATCGTCACAGGCACCCCCGGCGGCGTCGGCAACAAGCGCAACCCGCAGGTGTTCATGAAACCGGGCGACGTGGTGGAGATCGAGATTGATGCGGTCGGTGTGCTTCGCAACACCATTGCAGACGACTGAAGCAAGACCCAGCTGATCGCCCGCCCTGCAAGCACCGCGCTTGCGGGTAAGCCCCGGTAGCCGCTCGGCCTTTAGCTTCCTAAGCTGTGGGCCCATTCCCTCTTAGGTGAACGTTTCTTGACAGACATTTCAGCCCGCAGCGGTGCCCACCACTTCCTCGAGGGCCTGGCCGACCTGGACATCGAGCATGTCTTTGCCAACCTCGGCACCGACCATGTCACGCTGATCGAGGAAATCGCCCGCCGCGACCGCGAAGGTCTGCCTCATCCGCGCCTGATCCTGTGCCCCCACGAAAACGTGGCCATCCACATGGCCGCCGGTTACGCTGCGCTCACAGGCCGGGGGCAGGCGGTGATGGTGCATGTGGACGCTGGCACCGCCAATGCCGCCATGGGCATGCACAACCTTTTTCGGGGCCGCATTCCCGTGATGCTGGTGGCCGGCAAGGCGCCCTACACCCTGCGCGGTGAGCTGCCCGGCTCGCGCGACAACTATGTGCACTTCGTGCAGGACCCGTTTGACATCGGCAGCCTGGTTCGGCCCTATGTGAAATGGGAGTACAGCCTGCCCACCAGCCGCATCGCCCCCGAGGTTCTGCGCCGCGCCCACTCGGTGATGCACAGCGACCCACCCGGGCCGGTCTACCTCACCCTGCCGCGCGAGGTGCTGGCTGAAAACGTGGCCGGGCCCGTGCAGGCCTTTTCCGCCCAGCGCTATGGTTCGGTGGCCGCCGGCGGCTTGGACCCTGAACGCGCCGACGAACTGGTGCAGCGCCTCATGCAGGCACAGGCCCCGGTGGTGCTCACCTCTTACCTGGGCCGCAAGGCCGAGGCCGTTAAGGCGCTGGAAGACCTGGCCCTGCTGTGCGGCATCCGCGTGGTGGAGTTCATGCCCAGCCACCTGGCGATCTCGCGCACGCATCCCTGCTTTGCCGGTTTCGATCCGGCCAAAGGCGTGGCAGGCGCTGACCTGGGCCTACTGCTCGATGTCGACGTACCCTGGTTGCCCAAATTCGTTCAGCCCGACACCGGTACTTGGTGGGCGCAGGTCGACGTGGATCCCATCAAGCAGGACTTCCCCATGTGGGGATTTGCCACCGACTGGCGCGTGCAGGCCGACTGCGCCACGGCCCTGCGCCAGTTGGCCGCCCTGGTGCGCCAGCGTGCCGATGCGGCCTTCCATGAACGGGTGGCTGCGCGTATCGCCAACTGGGGGCCGGCGCGCATCGCGCGCCGCAAGGCCGTGGAAACCGCCGCTGCCGACCCAGGTCAGCGCGGGGCCGTGTCGGCAGCCCATGTGTGCGCGGCCCTGGGCCGGGCCATCTCTGCCCACGACATCGTGGTCAACGAGGCCATCCGCAATTCCCCCTCGGTGCTCACGCAAATCCCGCGCAGCGAGCCGCTCACACTGCTGTGCGGTGCCGGTGGTGGCCTGGGCTTTGGCGGCGGCATGGCCCTGGGTGCGCGGCTGGCCTGCCCCGACCGACGGGTGGTGCATGTGGTGGGCGATGGCAGCTTTCACTTCAGCACGCCCACCTCGGTGTACGCCACCGCCCAGCGGTATGGGCTGCCGGTGTTCACCGTGGTGCTCGACAACGGTGGCTGGCAGGCTGTCAAGGAGGCGGTGCTGCGGGTGTATCCCGACGGCGAGGCCGCCAAGGCCGATGAGTTCCAGGCCCGCCTGCAGGGGGGTATGCGCCGATTCGAAAAAGTGGCCGAGGCCTTCGGCGCCCACGGAGAGTACGTGGACGACCCGGCCCAGGTAGAAGACGCCATTGCACGTTGCCTCGCGGCAGTGGATGCCGGGCAAAGCGCTGTGATGAATGTGCAGATCGGTCTGCAGTGACCACCATCAACATCAATACCAAAACCAGGAGACGAGGATGACTTCTTTCAAACACATGCATGGCTTGCTCATCTCGACAAGCCTTGCGATGGGGGCCCTGATCCCCCAGTTTGCATCGGCGCAGGCCTGGCCCGCCAAGCCGGTCACCATTGTGGTGGGCTATGCCGCTGGCGGCGGTGTGGATACCACCGCCCGCATCGTGGCCGAAAAACTGCCGGCCCTGATCGGCCAGCCCGTGGTGGTGGAGAACCGGCCGAGCGTGGGCGCCGTGGTCGGCTCGGCCTTCGTCGCCAAGGCCAAGCCCGACGGCTACACGATCATGATGTCCGCGCCCGGCCCCATGATCTTCAATCACGCCCTGGGCGGCAACCTGCCGTACGGGCCCAATGACTTCACGCCGATTTCCTGGGTGAGCAACTCGCCCCTGGTGCTGCTGGTCAATGCCAACAACCCCGCCCGCAATGTGCAGGAGCTGGTGGCCCAGGCCAAGGCCAACCCCGCCAAGGCCAATTACGCCGCCAGTTCGGCATCGTTCCAGCTGATCAGCGAGTTGTTCAACCGCAAGACCGGCGCCAAGTTCACGCACATTCCCTTTAAGGGAGCCAATGAATCGGTGATGGCCGTCATGACCGGCGACGTGACGATGGCCCTGGCCGATGCGGGCCCAGCCATGGTGGGCCTGCAAAGCGGCCGGGTCAAAGCGCTGGCCGTCACCAGTGGCGAGCGGCTGCGGCAGCTGCCCAATGTCCCGACCCTGGCTGAGCTGGACATCGACCTGAAGGTCTCGCTCTGGATTGGCCTGCTCGCTCCGGCGGGTACCCCGCCTGACATCATCAAGAAGCTGGAGGATGCGGTTGCGCGCATCGTGGCCATGCCGGATGTGCGGGCCAAACTCGAGGGCAAGTCCGTGATTCCGCAGGCCACCAATTCGGCCGATTTCGCGCGGCTGATCTCTACAGAGATTGCCATGTGGCGCCAAGTGGCCCAGGACAACAACATCCGCGGCAACTGACATGAAAAGGGCCCCATGGAGGGGCCCCGTTCAGCGCATCACGGCCCGGTCACCCGGGCCGTTTTTTTCAGGCCTCGACCAGCGGCGAGACTTTGGACTCCAGGTACGCCAGCGCCTCTTCCACCTGATCGATCAGGGTCAGGCACAGATCGCCAGGCTGCAGACGCTCGAGCGCATGGTCAATGGCGATGAATTCGCCACGGATCTCGGTCACGTAGGAGGTGCGAGCTGCGCCGCTCAGACCCTGGCGCAGCAGCGCCATCACTTCCCCATCGGCCCGGCCGCGCTGGGCGGCGTCCTGGTAGAGCATCACGTCGTCGAAGGCCTTGCCCAGGATCTGGGTTTGGCTGCGAATGTCTTCATCCCGCCGATCGCCGGCTCCACTGATCACCACTGACCGCCTCTGGGCGGGCATGGTATCGATAGCGGCGACCAGAGCACGAATGGCGTCCGGGTTGTGGCCGTAGTCGGCAATGACGGTGGCGCCGCGGTAATCCATGACGTTGAAACGCCCAGGTGCGTTGTGCGCATCATTGACGAAACTGGCCAGGCCCCGGCGGACGGCGTCCCAACTCAGCTCGGAGGCCCAGGCGGCCGCCACCGCGGCCATGACGTTCTCCACCTGAAAGCCGATGCTACCGCCGCGGGTGAGCGGAATGTCGCGCAGAGACAGGCTTTCGCGCCAGGAGCCTTCTTTAACGACCAAGGCGTCGCCGTCCACAAACACCATCCGCCCGCCTTGCTCGCTGTGGGTGGCCATGACAGGGTGGTTGCGGTCAGCAGCGAAGTAAATGACCTTGCCCGGGCACATGCGTGCCATCCTGGCGACCAAGGGGTCGGCGGCATTGAGGACGGCGTAACCGTCATCCGCCACGTTCTGCACGATCACACCCTTGACCTGCGCCAATTCGGCGAGGGTGTTGATGTAGTTCATGCCCAGGTGGTCACCTTCGCCCAGGTTGGTGACCACAGCCGTGCTGCAGCGGTCAAAGCCCAGGCCTTCACGCAGAATCCCGCCACGGGCCGTTTCCAGCACGGCAGCGTCTACGTCGGGGTGCAGCAGCACATTGCGGGCGCTGCGCGGGCCACTGCAGTCGCCGCTATCCGTTTGGCGGCCGTTGACAAACACGCCATCGGTGTTGGTCATGCCCACGCGCAGGCCCGTGCTGGCAAACAGGTGGGCGATCAGCCGGGTGACCGTGGTCTTGCCATTGGTGCCAGTGACGGCCACCACCGGAATGCGGCCGTTCTCGCCGGGGGCAAAGAGGTCGCGGATCATGGCCTTACCCACGTTGCGCCCCTTGCCAAAGGAGGGCGTGAGGTGCATGCGCAGGCCGGGGGCGGCATTGACTTCGACCACGCCACCGTTTTGCGTTTCCAGCGGGCGCAGCACACTTTCACAGACGACGTCAACGCCGCAGATGTGCAAACCCACCATCTGGGCAGCCGCCACGGCAGACGCAGCCACTTCAGGATGAACGTCGTCCGTCACGTCGGTGGCGGTGCCGCCGGTGCTCAGATTGGCGTTGTTACGCAGGATCACGCGGCGGCCCTTCTCGGGCACGGAGTCCGGCTCTAGGCCCTGCACAGCCAGGCGCGCCACGGCGATGTCGTCCAGCCGCATCTTGGTCAAAGAGGTGGCATGCCCGTCTCCTCGGCGCGGGTCGGCATTGATCTGCTCGACCAGCTGGCGTACAGAATGCTTGCCATCCCCGATCACATGGGGCGGATCGCGGCGGGCCGCCGCCACCAGGCGGTTGCCCACCACCAGCAGGCGATAGTCACTGCCGGGCAGGAACTTCTCGACCATCACCTCGCCGTACTCGGCGGCGGCGCGGTAGGCAGAGTCCAGATGCTCGCGGGTGGCGATGTTGACTGTCACGCCCTTGCCCTGGTTGCCATCCTGGGGCTTGACCACCACGGGCAGGCCCACTTCCTTGGCCACCTGCCAGGCTTCTTCCATGCTCTTGACCGGGCGGCCGATGGGCACGGGCACGCCAGCGGCGGCCAGCAGCTTCTTGGTGAGGTCCTTGTCCTGCGCGATCGACTCGGACACCGCGCTGGTGGTGTCCACCTCCGCGGCCCAGATGCGGCGCTGTTTGGCGCCCCAGCCAAACTGAACCAGGCTGCCTTCGGTCAGGCGCCGGTAGGGAATGTTGCGGGTCACAGCGGCTGTGACGATGGAGCCGGTGCTGGGGCCGAGGCGAACGTTTTCGTCCTTCTCGCGCAGGGCCGCCAGTGCGGCGTCCAGGTCGAAGCTGCCCGTAGAGAGCACGGCTTGGATCAGTTGCTGGGCCCAATCAATGGCCATGCGGCCCACCGCCTCCTCGCTGTACTCGACCACCACTTGGTAGACGCCCGCATCGGGCGTGGCCGTGGTTTGGCTGAAGGTCACCGGGCAGCCAGCCTGGGCCTGCAGCGCCAAAGTGGCAGCCTCCAGCACATGGGCGAGCGAGCCCTTGGCATGGAGCGCGCCTATGCCGGGAAACAGCTGTCTCAGCCGGGTCTCGAAGCCTGGCATGGCGGCCATGGAGGCCTCGGAAGGCTCACAGGCCACCACGGCTTCGATGGCGGTGTGTCGGCTCCAGAAATTGGGGCCGCGCAGGGCACGAATGCGTGAGACGTTCATGGCAAGGCTCAGTGGGTCTTGTTCTGGGAGCAGTGGCGCGAGAGGTCCGGCTGGAAGGTTTCAATGCCGGCGCGGATCAGCATGGGGGCAATGCCCAGTGCCCAGGCCGCGGCCACCGCGGCCATCACAGCTTCTGCGCGGGCTGGCGTACAGGCCCAGCGGGCCAGCTCCACGACATGCTGGGGAGCCCCAGTGCCCTGCAGCAATTCAGCGGTGCGACCATTCAGGCGCACGGCACGGCCGCCGGCCTCCAGATGGGCCAAGAGCGGCGCAGCCTGCGCCTGCACCGCGTAGAGAATGGATTCGCCGTCGCACAAGGATGCCAGGGCCGCCACTTCGGGCTCACCCGCATTGAGCACGGCCACGCCGTGGTCCAGCACCACATCGACCTGGGTGCGCAGCACCTTGGGCATCTGGGAGGCGTCCTGGATGTCATGCTCGGACAGTGTCTCGGCCCCATCGAGGTCGGTGACGATGCCCACCTCGCAGCGGTCGTAGGCCAGGCCGTCGCGAAGAATGCTGAGCGGCCCGTTTTCCACCACGGCCGCTTCAATACGGCGGTTCATCAGCAGGCGGTGGCCGGCTGGCCAGTTGGCGCTGTCACCGCTTTCAATGCGGCGGTTCTCCAGGAAGAGGCCATCCCGGCAGGCCAGGCCAGAGGGCGTGCCGCGCAATTGCAGCATCCAGGCCACCAGGCGGGCGGTGACATGGGTCTGGCGGGTGCCTGCCACGCCCACAATGGGAATGCGCCCGGTCTCGTGATCGGCGAACAGGTGGTCCACGATGGCGCGACCCACCGGCTGGGGGGTACCGGTGGCGGGCTTGAGGTGCATCAGCAGGCCGGGGCCGGCATTGACCTCGACCACCGCGCCGCGCTGGGCTTCCAGCGGCCGGCTGATGTCCTGGGCTACGAGATCGATGCCCGCGATGTCCAGGCCCACCACCTTAGCGGCCAGCACGGCCATCGCGGCCACCTCAGGATGAATCTCATGGGTACAGTCAAAAGCCATGTTGCCGTTGCGCTGGACCAAAATGCGCCGTCCGGCTTCAGGGACGGAGCCGCCTTCCAGGCCCTGGCGCTGCAGCAGCAGGCGCATGGCGGGTTCGCGATCGAGGCGAATGGTCTCCAGCGGCAGGTCTTCGGTTTCGCCCCGGCGCGGATCGGTGTTGAGCTGGCTGTCGATCAGCTGGGCCACAGTGCTGCGGCCGTTACCAGTGATCCACAGGCTCTCGCCCCGGGCCCCCGCCACCAGCTTGCCGCCCACCACCAGCAGGCGGTGCTCGTCGCCGCGGATGTAGCGCTCAACGATGACATCGCTGCCTTCGGCCTCGGCAATGCCAAAAGCGGTTTCGATGTCGGCCTGGGACTCCAGCTCCAGGGAGACGCCCCGGCCGTGGTTGGCGTCGGTAGGTTTGACCACCACCGGCAGGCCCAGGTCCTGGGCCACTTCCCAGGCCTCGGCCGGTGAGTGCACCACCTGGCCTGCGGGCACGGGCACGCCACAGGAGGACAGCAGTTCTTTGGTGAGGTTCTTGTCGCCGGCAATGGCCTGGCCAATGGCGCTGGTGCGGTCGGTTTCGGCGGTCCAGATGCGGCGCTGACGGGCACCGTAGCCCAGCTGCACCAGATTGCCACTGGTCAGGCGAATGTGCGGAATGCGGCGGTCGGCGGCGGCCTCCACGATGGCGGCCGTGCTGGGGCCGAGGTAGCAGTCGTCGACCTTCAGCCGCACCGCATCCACAGCGGCCTTGACGTCGAAGGGCAGGTCGTTGATGGCAGCCATCAGCAGGGCGTGGCCCTGCGCCAGGGCCACGCGTGCCACCTGCTCGTCACGGGCACGGAACACCATGCGGTAGACGCCATGCTGTGAGGTGCTCCGGGTCTGACCGAAGCCCGTGGGCATGCAGGCCAGGTTGAGCAGTTCAATGACCACATGTTCCAGGATGTGACCGGCCCAGGTCCCATCGCGCAGGCGCTGCACAAAGCCGCCGCGCTCACCCACACCGCAGTGGTGCTCCATCAGGTTGGGCATCAGAGCCAACAGGCGGTCGGTCAGCCCGGGCAGGAGGTTGGACGGATAATCCTCGAGTTCTCCGAGATCGAGCCAGACTTCCAGGGCCGGACGGTAAGTCCAGATGTTGGGCCCCCGCAGGTAATTGATGCGAAGCAGCCGAATGTCGTTTTTAGGCGTCATGGTCGAGGGAGCGGATCCGGAGCGGTGTGTCGTGGCGGTAGTCATGTTGCGCTGCAGCAATTCCTAGAGGACCC
>CANGYC010000048.1 GCA_947457975.1 Comamonadaceae bacterium
GACGCACGCCGCTTTGCTGCAGATTGATGCCCACCACCTCGATGCCGACCTTGTAGCGGTCAAGGATGGTCTGCATCAGCTGGCGCACACGCGGGGCGATTTGGTCGCGCTCTTCGGCCAGGGCTGAGTCCATGCGCATATTGCCCACCACCTCGCGCACCGCCGTCTCGGCAGCCTGCACCACGGTGGCCGTCGGGTCCTTGCTCTCAAAGAGGAAGGCGCGGGCGTCGTTCAGACGGTACTGCACCGCGAACTTGATCTCGACGATGTTCTCGTCCTCGGTGAGCATGGCCGATTCGCGCAGACCGGTGGCGCGGATGATGGTGTCACGGCCCACATCCACCGAGCGAATCTGCGTGACCACCACGATTTCGTGACGCTGCACCGGGTAGGGCATGCGCCAGTTGAAGCCGGCACCCACCGTGCTGTGGTATCGGCCGAACTGGGTGATCACGGCCTGCTGGCCCTCTTGCACGATGAAGAAGCCCGTGCCCAGCCAGATCAATATGGCGACTGCGGCGATCAGGCCTGCGCCCACCCCCGCACTTTTCAGATCAGGCGGCTTAAATCCGCCGCCACTGCCACCGCGTGGCGGTGGACGCTGGCCGCCACCACCGCGGTTGCCAAACAGGCTGCCGAGCTTGCGGTTGAAGTCGCGCCAGAGTTCGTCCAGGTCCGGCGGCCCCTGGTTGGGGCCCTGCCCCTGGCCGCGCGGCGCCTGCTGGGGGGGTGGTGCCGGCGGCGGCGTCTGCGCAGGGCGATCCTCGCGCCCGGGGTCGGGGCGGGTCGGCTCCTCCGACCGGTTGGGCTGGTCATCCCGACCCCATCGCGGGTCGTTGAGGTTGAACATCCCGCGGGCACGCTGCCTGAGCCGGGCAGGCAGGGCGGTGAGGGTCTGCAGCACAGGGTTGAGGTTCATGGGTGGACGGCTCATTTTTCTTGTCTTGCTCACATTGTGCCCAATCAGACGTCGGGCTCGGCCATAAAAGGGTTTTGCCCTGCCTCGGCAGCTGCCTCCAGGGGCCGGACAGCGGCGTCGGCGTGGCGGGTGAGCAACTCACGCAGGGCCGGGAGGCCCTCGCCCGTGCGGGCGCTCACGAACACACGCTCCAGGCGCCGCGGAAGGCCGGAGACCGGATCAGGCACCTCGCAGCTGTCCACTGCGCGCAGAGGCAAACGGCCAGGCTCCATGGCGTCTAGCTTGTTGAACAGCAATACCTGCGGCACCTGGTCGGCTCCGATTTCGGTCAGCACCTTCTGCACCTCGGCAATCTGCTCGCCGTGATCCGGGTTGGCACCATCGACCACGTGCAGCAGCAAGTCAGCATCGGCGGCCTCCTGCAAGGTGGCCTCGAAGGCATCAATCAGGCCGTGCGGCAGATCACGAATGAAACCCACCGTGTCGGACAGCGAGACGGTGCGGCCTGCGCCTTGCCCCAGCTCATCGGCCGCCCCAAGGTAGAGCTGGCGCGTGGTGGTGTCCAAGGTGGCGAACAGCTGGTCGGCGGCGTAGGCGCGAGCCTTGACCAGGGCATTGAAGAGCGTGCTCTTGCCGGCGTTGGTGTAGCCCACCAGCGAGATGGTGAAAGCGTCCCGGCGCTCGCGTTGGCGGCGCTGGGTCTGACGCTGGCGCTTGACCTTGACCAGGCGCTCCTTGGTGCGCTTGATGGACTCGTTGATCATGCGCTTGTCCAGCTCGATCTGCTTCTCGCCCGGGCCGCCGCGCACGCCGGCACCGCCGGTTTGGCGCTCCAGGTGCGACCAGCGGCGCACCAACCGGGTGGAGAGGTACTGCAGACGGGCGAGCTCGACCTGAAGCTTGCCCTCATGGCTGCGCGCACGCTGAGCGAAGATCTCCAAGATGAGCAGGGTACGGTCGTTGACCGGCAGCTCGAGGTTTCGCTCGAGGTTGCGCTGCTGCGCTGGGCTCAAGGACTGATCGAACAGGACCTCGGTGGCACCTGTCTCCAGGGCCAGGGCCTTGATCTCATCGGCCTTGCCACTGCCGACGAACAGGGCCGCATCGGGCGCCCGGCGCTTGCAGGTGATGCGCGCCACCGGGGCCAGGCCGGCGGTTTGGGCCAAGAGGCCGAGCTCTTCAAGCCCGGCATCGAAGTGGGCCGAACCGAAATCCACGCCGACCAGCAGGACGCTGGGGGGGGATTTATGGGAAAAGACGGAGGAACTCAGTGCGCAGCGCTTTCTTCGGACTCGGAGGCGGAGAAGTTCACCGCGCGGCCCGGAACGATGGTGGAGATGGCGTGCTTGTAGACCATCTGGGTCACCGTGTTGCGCAACAGGACGACGTATTGGTCGAACGATTCAATCTGGCCTTGGAGCTTGATGCCATTGACCAGGTAAATGGACACCGGGACATGCTCCCTGCGCAGGGTATTGAGGAAAGGATCCTGCAACAGCTGACCTTTGTTATTGCTCACGATATTCTCCGTGTTCAAGAGTAGTTTTTAGGATCTTCACCTTACCACAGGGCACTCGCAAAGCCCTGTAGGTTCAATCTGATTCCTTGTCCGCATAGGGATTCTGCGAGGTCTTCATTTGGATCCGCAGCGGGGTGCCCACCAGGTCGAATGCCTTGCGAAAGCGCCCTTCCAGGTAGCGCTTGTAGGTCTCGCTGACGTGCTCCAGGGAGTTGCCATGGATCACGATCACCGGCGGGTTCATGCCGCCCTGGTGTGCATAGCGCATCTTGGGCCGCGACATGCCCCCGCGCTGGGGCTGCTGGAACTCCACCGCCTCCTGCAGCAGGCGGGTCAGCACCGGCGTGGGCATTTTGCGGTTGGCCGCAGAGTGGGCCTGGATGATGGAGCCCCACAGCGGCCCCAAGCCCTGCCGCTTGGCGGCTGAGATGCGGTGCAGGGAGGCGAACTTCATGAAAGTCAGGCGCGTCTCGATGGAGCGCTCCAGCATCTGGCGCTGGTAGCTGTCGATGGCGTCCCATTTGTTGACGGCCAGCACCACCGCGCGGCCGCTTTCCAGGATGAAGCCGGCGATATGTGCATCCTGGTCGGTCACGCCCTGAGTGGCGTCAATCAGCAGCAGCACCACGTTGGCACTCTCGATGGCCTGCAGGGTTTTGACGACCGAAAACTTCTCGATGGCCTCAAACACCTTGCCCTTGCGGCGCAGACCGGCGGTGTCGATCAATTCGAAGCGCTGGCCCTCGCGTTCGAAGGGTACCGAGATGGCGTCGCGGGTGGTGCCCGGCATGTCGAAGGCCACCAACCGTTCCTCGCCCAGCCAGGTGTTGATCAGCGTGGACTTGCCCGCATTAGGGCGACCGACCACGGCCAGCTTGATCGCGGCGGTGTCGGTGGCTTCCTCGTCCTCGTCGAGTTCCGGCAGGGCCAGGCGCTCCAGGGCTGCCTCGACCATGCTGCGCACCCCCTGGCCGTGCGAGGCCGACACCGGGGTGACCTCGCCCAGTCCGAGCTCGAAGAACTCCGACAGGTAGGCCGTGTCCTTCATGCCCTCGGCCTTGTTGGCCACCAGCAGCGTGGGCTTGCCCAGCTTGCGCAGGTAGTTGGCGATGTCGTGATCCTGGGCCGACAGGCCCTCGCGCGCATCCACCACGAAGACCACCACATCGGCCTCAGCCACCGCCTGTCGGGTTTGCTTGGCCATTTCCTTGTAGATGCCGGACTCCGCGGTCGGCTCGAAGCCGCCGGTGTCGATGACGATGAATTCCTGCTTGCCCAGGCGCGCATTGCCGTAATGCCGGTCGCGCGTCAACCCAGCATAGTCGGCCACGATGGCGTCGCGCGACTTGGTCAGCCGGTTGAACAAGGTGGACTTGCCCACATTCGGGCGGCCCACCAGAGCGATCACGGGTTTCATCAACAATCTTTCGCGCCCAGGCGCTTGGTTCACATTACTGCGGCTGGAAACCGAACACGCCGCCGGCCCGGGTCACCACCACCAGGGTGTTGCCGGCCAGCACAGGGGTGGCCACCACGGCCGAGCCGTCGGTGGACATGCGGCCCAGCAGGCTGCCGTCCTGGCGGGACAGCAGGTGCACATGGCCCTGGAAATCGCCCACGACCACCGAGCGCCCGATCACCAAGGGCGCGGTCAGTGCGCGAAAGCGCAGGCGCTCGCTGGACCAGACACGCTCGCCATCGCTGCGGCGCCAGGCTTGAACGCTGCTGTTGGCCTCGGTGCCGAAGACCAGGCTGTCGTCAGTGGCCAGGCCCACCAGGCCATCGGCCGGGCGTGACCACAGCGTGGTGCCAGACTCGGTGTTCACGCAGCCCACGGCGGCCTGGAAGGCCCGTGCGCACACCACGCTGCCCTGACGCGCAGGCGGGTCGACCAGATCGACCAGGCGCTCGACCTCGTTGATGCCGCGGGGCGTGGCGATCGGCGTCTCCCAACGCACAGCGCCATTCAGAGGATTCAGGCCGACCAGCCGGCCCGTCAGACCTGCGACCAGGGTGTCGCCCACGGGCATGATGAGGCCCGCCTGGCGAAGCACCAGCGGGTCGCCGCCGGGGCGTTGCTGGGTCCACAGGCGTGCGCCGGTGCGGCCGTCGTAGGCGCTGACCGCGCGGTCGGCGGTGAGCACGAAGACACGCGCGCCCGCCACCAGTGGCGCGGTGTAGGCCTGCGTGTTCAGGCGCTGGCGCCACAGCGCCTTGCCGTCCTGCAGGGCCACCAGTTCATTGCCGCGCGTGATGACGGCGCTGAGTTGGCCGTCGCTGCCCACGCCCGCAGCCAGGGGGGCACCCACCGCATGCCGCCAGAGCTCGCGGCCGGTGGCGGCATCGAGTTGCACCACCGTGCCGTCGCCCGAGGCCAGCGTGAGCTTGCCCTCATGCACCTGGAGCTTGACGGGAAAGTCGACCGCCGGCAGCTTGGCCGACCAGACCTGGCGGGCCTGCACCACGGGCGTGAGGGACACCAGATCGGCCGGCTTGGGTTTGGCCGGCCCGCTGGAGCAGGCGGCCAGGAACAGAGGCAGCGCCAGGAGGGCGAGCGCGCGGCGCATCATTTCTTACCCTCGGCGGCAGGCACCTGAGCACCCAGGGCATTGAGTTTGACCTCGATCAGCATGCGGTACTCAAGCTGGGGGTCCAGCGCGGCATAGGCTTCCTGGTAGGCCGCTTTGGCCTGGTCGGGCTTGCCTTGGGCCAAGTAGATGTCACCGCGGCGGTCCGCGGCCAGCGCCTTGAATTCGGGGCTCATCTTGCCGGCCAATTGCTGCAGGGCCTGGTCATAGGCCTTGGCCTCAAGCAAGAGGCCAGCCAGACGCAGCTGAGCCACGGCGCGCAAACCCTCGTCACCGGACTTCTCGGCCACCCAGGCCAGGGCCGCCTGGGCCTTGTCGGACTGCTTTTGTTCCTGGTAGATGCGGGCGGCCAGCAGGGCCGACTGCTGGGCAAAGGTGGTGGCGCCGTAGCTGTTCTGAATGTCGGAGAGGGTCCTATCTAGCTTGGGCAGGTCGGCTGCCTGGGCGGCGCGCTCCACCTCGTCATACATGACGGCGGCTTCAGTGGCCTGCTTGCGCTGCCAGTAGTTCCAGCCATTCCAGGCGGCGAAAGCGCCGAGCACCACAATCAGCAGCCAGGTGATGGCATTGCCGTAGCGGTTCCAGAAGTGCTTCAACTGGTCAATCTGTTCCTGCTCTTCGAGGTCGAGGTGGAGGGCCATGGTGGGTGGGAAGACCGCTGTCGGGTCGAGTTGGGGAAAGGTGGGTCGGCCAAGGGAGGCGACCGGCGAAAAAACCTGCTGATTGTAGGCGGCAGGCCCCTGCCAGAGGCACTGCCGGCCCAATGGCCTCAGGGCTGCCGCAAGGTCTGGGCCCAGACCGCAACCTCGGCCAGGGGCTGAAGCACCTGGGCGGCCTCCGGGCCGGCCCGCAAGGGCTTGACGGCCACGCTGCCCTGGGCGAGTTCGGCTTCGCCAAAGATGAGCGCAAAACGCGCACCGCTGCCATCGGCCCGCTTGAACTGCGACTTCATGCTGCCCATGCCCTCGGCGGCAGCGCCTGCAGGGGCATGCATCTGAACGCTCACGCCGGCCGTGCGCAAGGCCTGCAAGCAGCGCAGCACCTGCGGCAGCGACGCGGCATCGGGCACCACCGCAAAGGCGTCCGGAGCGGGCTGAGGCAGCTCGGCGCCCTGCTCCTTGAGCAGCTCCAGCACCCGCTCCACGCCCAGGGCCCAGCCCACGGCAGGGGCCGGCTTGCCACCCATCTGCTCGACCAGGTAGTCGTAGCGGCCACCGGCGCAGATGGTGCCCTGCGAGCCCAGCCGGTCGGTGACGAACTCAAACACGCTGAGGTTGTAGTAGTCCAGGCCGCGCACCAGGCGGGGGTTGAAGGTCCAGGGCACGCCATTGGCGTCCAGCATGGCTTTGAGCCCCTCAAAATGGGCCAGCGACTGCGCGCCGAGAAAGTCGATCAAGCGGGGGGCGCCGTTGACCAGCGCCTGCATCGCCGGATTCTTGGTGTCCAGAATGCGCAGCGGGTTGCTGTGCAGACGCCGCCTGGCCTCTTCATCGAGTTGGTCAGCATGCTGCTCCAGGTAGCCAATCAGCTGGGCGCGGTGCTGAGCGCGCTCCTCGGGCTGGCCCAGGCTGTTGATCTCCAAGCGCCAATCCGTCAAGCCCAGCTCGCGCCACAGGGCGACGGCCAGAAGAATCAGTTCGGCGTCGACCTCCGGACCGGCAAAGCCCAGGGCCTCGGCGCCGATCTGGTGGAACTGGCGGTAACGGCCGCGCTGCGGGCGTTCGCGGCGGAACATGGGGCCCATGTAATACAGGCGCTTGCCACCGTCATAGAGCAGGTTGTTCTCCGTCACCGCGCGCACCACGGAGGCCGTGTTCTCGGGCCGCATGGTCAGATGTTCGGCGTCGCCGTGCTTGTCGGCCCGATCCTCGAAGGAGTACATCTCTTTTTCGACGATGTCGGTCACCTCGCCGATGCTGCGCACAAACAGGCGCGTGTGCTCCAAGATGGGCGTGCGGATGTTGCGGTAGGTGTAGCGCGACATCAGCGAGCGCACCACGCTCTCCAGCCATTCCCAGCGCGCCGACTCGGGCGGGAGGATGTCGTTCATGCCTTTGACGGCGGTCAGTTTGTCAGCCATGTGTTCTTACCGGGCTTCGAAGGCGGCCCGTGTGGTGTGTGAGGGAAGGCGAAGGCCTGGCGCCTCAGGAGGTGGAAACCTCTTGGCGGCCGAAGCGATTCTGGATGTAGTTCTCCACCAGCACCTGGAACTCCCGGGCGATGCCTTCGCCGCGCAGGGTCAGGCGCTTTTCACCATCAATAAAGACGGGGGCTGCCGGCGCCTCGCCAGTGCCGGGCAGGCTGATGCCGATATCGGCATGCTTGCTCTCGCCGGGGCCGTTGACGATGCAGCCCATCACCGCCACCTTGAGCTGCTCCACACCAGGGTATTGCTTGCGCCACACCGGCATCTGCAGACGCAGGAAGTCATCGATCTGCTTGGCCAGCTCCTGGAAGGTGGTGCTGGTGGTGCGGCCGCAACCCGGGCAGGCCGTGACGCTGGGCACGAAGATGCGCAGGCCCAGGGCCTGCAGGATTTCTGAGGCGATCACCACCTCCTGGGTGCGGGACTCGCCTGGCTGGGGCGTGAGCGAGACACGGATGGTGTCACCGATGCCCTCCTGCAGCAGGATGGACAGGGCCGCAGCCGAGGCGACGGTGCCCTTGGTGCCCATGCCGGCCTCCGTCAGACCGAGGTGCAGGGCATGGTCGGTGCGCTTGGCCAGTTCACGGTAGACCGCAATCAGGTCCTGCACGCCCGAGACCTTGCAGGACAGCAAGATCTGCTCATGCGCCATACCCAGGGCTTCGGCACGGGCCGCCGACTGCAGGGCCGAGCTGATGAGCGCCTCATACATCACCTGCTTGGCGTCCCAGGGCTGCGCACGTTGGCTGTTCTCGTCCATCATCTGGGCGAGCAGTTCTTGGTCGAGGCTGCCCCAGTTCACGCCGATGCGCACCGGCTTATTCCAGCGCATGGCGGCCTCCACCATCTGGCTGAATTGCCGATCGTGCTTGTCGCCCTTACCCACATTGCCGGGGTTGATGCGGTACTTGGACAGCGCCTCGGCACAGGCCGGGTACTGCGTGAGCAGCGTGTGACCGTTGTAGTGGAAGTCGCCCACCAGGGGGACATCGATGCCCATGCGGTCGAGCTGCTCGCGCACATGCGGCACCGCCGCGGCCGCCTCGGGCGTGTTGACCGTGATGCGCACCACCTCGGAGCCGGCCTGCGCCAGTTCCTTGACCTGGATGGCCGTGGCGATGACGTCCACCGTGTCGGTGTTGGTCATGGACTGCACGCGCACCGGGGCGTCGCCGCCCACCGTCACGACGCGGGAACCCCAGACGATGCGCGCCTGCGCGGAGCGGCGCGGCTTGGGCTGGGCAGATTCAATGGCGCAGGGCTCTTGCATCAGTTCACCTCTGGATAAGCGGGGTGGGTACCACGGGCACGGGGGCAGCCGGCACGGGGCCTGGAACATTCGAGGGCGCCGAGCCAGGCAAAGGCACTGTCTCGGTCACGGTCCCGGCAGGCGCAGCGGACTTGGGGGCAGGTGCAGGTGCAGGGGGAGAGGGGGGCGGGGAAGCCGAGACCGAGCTGCCATCGGACGCCGCGGGCGCGCTGGACGCGGAGGAGCCAGCGGCCTGCGATTTGCGCGAGGCCAGGAAGTCGGGCACCACATAAACCGCGACGGCGGCCAGGACCAGGAAGGCCGCGGCAATCAGGGCCGGGCGCGAGAGCTGCGGCAGCCACGAAGCCCCGGGGCCATCCTTGGGATGGCGAAAGGGCTCATTGATACGGCCTTCCACCGTCAGGCGTTGCGTTTGGCCCTTGGGCAGCAAGGCCAGCACCGGGGCGGGGTCCACCTTCAGACTGCGGCACACCGTCAAGGCCAGGGCACGGGTGAAGACGGCATCGGGCAAGAGGTCGTGGCGGTCGGCCTCCAGGGCCTCCAGGCGCCGCACAGGCACCTTCAGGGCCACGGCCAGGGCGGCAATGTGCATGCCTGCGGCCTCCCGGGCCATGCGGATCAGGGCGCCTGCGCTGGGCGGCGTCGCTGGCGCAGACACTTCGGCCTGTCCAGGGGCCATGCCCTGATCGGGAACTTCACTCATCGAACAACCCTTTGTCATAAGCCGCCGCCTGAACGCTGCGGCCGAATTCATTTTTCAGCCGGGCGCCCAGGGAGCGCTCCAAAGCCGGATTATCAGTCTTGCGCGCCGCCTTCACGGCCAACCACAGGCTTTCGGCCGTACCCGTCTGGCGGGCATGGAGTTCAGCCAGCTGCGCGCCGGCCCCCTGCCACTGCCCGCCTGCGTAGAGCAGCTGGGCCAGCATCAGGCCCAGGTCGGGACTGGCGGGCTCCAGGCGCAAGGCCTGGCGCAAGCTGAGCTCGGCCTGCCCTGTCCGGCCCGCACGCCATTGGCACTGGGCCAGAGCCGACCAGGTCTTGGCGGCTTGGGCCAAGCCCGGTTGCGCGAGGGCTCGGTGGAACAGGGCCGCAGCTTCCTCGTGGCGGGCCAGGCTGCGCGGATGCTGGCAAAGCATCCAAGCGTAGTTGTGCGCGATGTCCGCATCCAAAGGCGACAGGGTCAGGGCTTGCTGAAAACTGTCCTCTGCCTGGCTCCACTGGCCCATTCGCAGGTAGACAAGGCCGCGCAGGTTCCAGGCCAGGGCCAGGCGGGGGTCGCTGGCGAGAGCTTGCCGGATCTCCTCCAGCACCACCGTGTCCTGGCCCTGCTGATAGTAGGCAGTGGCCAAGGCCAGGCGCAGCCGGGCGCGCTGACCCGCTGGTGTGTCATCTGGAACGGTGGCGCGCTCCCTTGGGGCCGCGCTTCCAACCGGTGCGGGCGGCACCGCGCAAGCGGCCAACAGCAGCCCAGCCAGGAGGGCGCAGGCGACAGCAGACAGCGCAGAGCCCGGCCGCATGTGCCTCAGGCCTGGCCAGCGGGCACGCTCACCACCGGAATCTGGCCGAGCATGCCCAGCCGCTGGCTGGCGATGCGCTCCTGCACGCCCGTGCGGTCCTTCACATCACCGGCCAGCTGGCCGCATGCGGCATCGATATCGTCACCCCGGGTCTTGCGCACCGTGGTCACCAGACCCGCCTCCATCAACAGTGCTGCAAAGGCCTGCACCTGTGGCTGGGGTGAGCGCTTGAGGCCGGAGGCCTCGAAGGGATTGAAGGGAATGAGGTTGAACTTGGCCTGCAGACCCTGCGCGCCATGGCGCTTCATCAAGGCAATCAGGTCGCGCGCATGCTCGGGCTGGTCGTTCACGCCGTCGAGCATGCAGTACTCAAAGGTGATGAAGTCACGCGGGGCAAATTCCTGGTAGCGCGTGCAGGCGTCCAGTAATTCATCGATCGGGTACTTGCGGTTCAGCGGCACCAGGTGGTCGCGAAGCGGATCGTTGGGCGCATGCAGGGAGACGGCCAGGGCCACTGGGCAATCTTGCGAGAGGCGGTCCATCATGGGCACCACGCCCGAGGTGGAGACCGTCACGCGCCGGCGGGACAAGCCGTAGGCATGGTCATCGAGCATGACCTTGAGCGCGGGCACCAACTGAGCATAGTTTTGCATCGGCTCACCCATGCCCATCATCACCACATTGGTGATCACGCGCTCGCTGCGGCCGAGTTCGCGGCGCAGCGTGTGCTCGGCGAACCAGAGCTGGGCCAGGATCTCGGCCGTGTCCAGGTTGCGGCTAAAACCCTGGTGGCCGGTGGAACAAAAGCGGCAACCCACGGCACAACCGGCCTGGGAGGAGACGCACAAGGTGCCCCGGTCGGTCTCGGGAATGAAGACGCTCTCGATGAGGTTGCCATCGCCCACATCGAACAACCACTTGACCGTGCCGTCAGCCGAACGCTGGGTGCTGACCACAGGCAGCGCCTGGATGTGCGCGCACCCCGACAGCTTGTCGCGCAGGGACTTGGCCAGGTCGGTCATCTGAGCGAAATCGGTGGCGCCGCGCTGATGGATCCATCGGTAAAGCTGGGTGGCGCGGAAACGCTTTTCCCCCAGCCGCTCGCAGAAGGCGGCCAGGGCATCGAGGTCGAATCCGAGGAGATTGGTGCTCATGAGGCCTTTCCCATCCAGGGCCCGCCAGGGCCATGGGGCAAGCGTAGCGCCGCAACGGTGAAAAACAAGAGGGAGGCGCCCGTCTGCTTGGCCTGCCCCAAAAAACACGGGGCCCACAGGCCCCGCGTCAGTGAAGGAGCTTAGCGGGCTCCCCGTTGGCCGTTCAGCGCGAGTAGACGTTCATGCCGGGGAAGAAGAAAGCCACTTCCTGGGCGGCCGTCTCGGGGGCATCCGAGCCGTGGACGGCGTTGGCGTCGATGCTGTCGGCGAAGTCGGCGCGAATGGTGCCGGCGGCAGCCTTCTTGGGGTCGGTGGCACCCATCAGGTCACGATTCTTAGCAATTGCGCCTTCGCCTTCGAGCGCTTGGATCATCACCGGGCCGGAGACCATGAAGTCGACCAGGTCCTTGAAGAAGGGGCGTGCCTTGTGCACGGCGTAGAAGGCCTCGGCCTCGCCGCGCGAGAGGTGGGCCATCTTGGCAGCCACCACCTTGAGGCCTGCAGCCTCGAAGCGGGCGTAGATCTGGCCGATCACGTTCTTGGCGACTGCGTCGGGCTTGATGATGGAGAGGGTGCGCTCGATGGCCATGGATATTCCTTTGGTTTTCTGAAAATCTGTCCGAATGAACAAAGCCCGCTATTTTAGGGCTTCTTCAAGGCCCCGGGCCCGCGGTGGGGGCATGCTCAGCCCCGTCCGCGCCCGCCCCGGCCACCACCCGAGCGGTTGCCACCACCGCCGCCGCCGCCACTGCGGCGCTGGCCTGTGGCTTGGCGCTGACGGGTGAAAGTGTCGGCGCCGATGTAGCCAAAAGAGGTCTTCATCGGGTCGGGCTGCCCCCCTGCGCCGGCGCCTTGGGCGCTACCACCGCCACCACCGCCGCCA
>CANGYC010000049.1 GCA_947457975.1 Comamonadaceae bacterium
CGAGAGCATGTTCAGGCCCTCGATGTAATCGGCTGCATTCTTCTTGTCGCCGGAGACCACCAGCCAGCCAGCACGGTATCCGCAGGAGCGGTAGCTCTTGGACAGCGAGTTGAAGGTGAGCGTGAGCACGTCCTCAGAGAGGCTGGCAATCGGGGTGTGGCGCACGCCGTCGTACAGCACCTTGTCGTACACCTCGTCAGCGAAGATCACGAGCTCGTGCTCACGGGCGATGGCCACGATCTGCTGCAGCAGCTCGGTAGAGTACAGCGCCCCGGTGGGGTTGTTCGGGTTGATCACCACGATGCCCTTGGTGTGAGGCGTGATCTTGGCGCGGATGTCGTCGAGGTCGGGCATCCAGCCCTTGGACTCGTCGCACAAGTAATGCACGGGCGTGCCACCGGAGAGCGAGGCCGCCGCCGTCCACAGCGGGTAGTCCGGGGCGGGCAGCAGCAGCTCGTCGCCATCGTTGAGCAGGCCATTGGTGGCCATGACGATGAGCTCGCTCGCCCCGTTGCCCAGGTAGATGTCATCGAGCGTAACGCCCTTGATGCCCTGCTTCTGGGTCTCGTGCATCACGGCCTTACGGGCGGCAAAGATGCCCTTGGAGTCGGAATAACCTGCCGAGGCCGGCAGGTTGCGGATCATGTCCTGCTGGATTTCCTCGGGCGAGTCAAAGCCGAAAGAGGCCAGGTTGCCGATGTTGAGCTTGATGATCTTGTGGCCGTCCTCCTCCATGCGCCTGGCCGCGTCCATGATCGGACCCCGGATGTCATAGCAGACATTGGCAAGCTTGGCGGATTTGGTGATGGGCTTCATGGTGGCGGCCTGGGTGCGCAAGCCCCCATGGGCGGGGCCTGCCGTATCGAGCGAAACCTATAATTTGACCACATAAACACGGCCATGCAGCCGGCCAGCGAGCACCCGCCGCGCCCGCCCCGGCCCACCCCAGGATCTCCCATGAAACTGCAGCCCGACCGCTCGGACTCCCCCACCATCCTGGGCTACGGGCCCGGCTGGATAGGCCTTGGCCACCAGGGGGTGGCCGAGAAGGTACAGCACAGCCTGGTGATCGGATCGCACGGGGAAAAACTCGATTGGACCTGCGCCCGTTTCGAGCAGCTGACGGCCGAGCACTTCGACCGGCTGGCCGAACTGCAACCCGAGCTTGTGATCTTCGGCAGCGGCACCAAGCTGCGCTTCGTGCCGCCCCAGTTCCTCAGGCAGCTCATGGCGCGGCGCATCGGGGTGGAAACCATGGACACGGTGGCCGCGTGCCGCACCTACAACATACTGGCCGGTGAAGGCCGCCATGTGGTGGCCGCTCTCCTGCTGGAGGTCGAGGACAGCACAGCTTAGCGAATCGCCCCTTTGAGGGTAAAATCACGGGTTCTGCATACGGGAAAAGGCGCCTTGGAGGGCTCTTTTTCCTGCAAGCTCGAGCAAAAGCCAGCAAGAAGCCGACAGACTTCGGGCCGCAAGGCCAGACATAACTTTCCAATCAGGGTTCACGCAGCATGGCAGTCGTCGTCAACAAACCAATCCCCGAATTCGAAGCGGTCGCCACCGGTGGCGTGAAGGTCACCAACCACAGCCATGTGGGCAAGGTCGTGGTCCTTTACTTTTACCCCAAGGACAACACGCCGGGCTGCACCACTGAAGCCATGCAGTTCCGCGACAAGTACAAAGACTTCGTCAAGGCCGGCGCGCTGGTGTTCGGTGTGTCCCGCGACAACATGAAATCGCACGAAGACTTCAAAGCCAAGCTGGAGCTGCCCTTCGAACTGATCGCCGACACGGAAGAAAAGATGTGCCACATGTTCGGCGTGGTCAAAAACAAGATCATGTATGGCAAGAAGGTCAAGGGCATCGAGCGCAGCACCTTCTTGGTCGGTGCCGACGGCCTGCTCAAAGAAGAGTGGCGCGGCCTGAAGGTGCCGGGCCACGTCGATGAGGTGCTGCTGGCGGTGAAGAACCTCAAGAAAGCCGCCTGAGCCCCTGGTCTTTCCTCGAGGATAAAGGGTCATATGCCTCGTGCATAATGATCCGATGCAGTTGATTCTCGCAACCGCTTCCCCGGACGAAGCCGCCTTGGCCTCAAGGCGGCTTTTTCATTTCCGGGTGTCTCCTGATGAGCGTTCCACCCACTGATCCTCAAGTACCATGCCCCTGCCACCTGCCCCGACCAAAAGAGCCGCCCTCCTCGCCAAAGACGCCTACCAGACCCCGGCCCGCTCTGCATCGAAGGGGGGCCGCAGGCAAACCGCCCGGGATGAGTCCGAGCCATCCCCTGAAACCCAGAGCCATCCCGTCGCCTTGCAGGCCGACAACGTCCGCCTGAGCACACGCCCCACCGGCCGCAAGACAAGCCCCGCGTCGGACCGGTCGGAGCCGTCCAAAGTCCGGCAGACTGCAGTGCGCTCAGAGGAGTCAATAGCCGCTGCGGCCGAGGAGATGCCCAAGGGGCGCCGCGAGCCGCGGCGCGCGGCCCGCAAGCCCACGGGACCGACCAAGCTCTTCGTGCTGGACACCAACGTGCTGATGCACGACCCCATGTGCCTGTTCCGCTTCGAGGAACATGACATCTTCCTGCCCATGATCGTGCTGGAAGAACTCGACAGCCACAAAAAAGGGATGACCGAGGTGGCCCGCAATGCGCGGCAGACCAGCCGCACCCTGGACGCCCTGGCCGCCGAGCAGGGGGCCGACATTGCCAAGGGCCTGGTCCTGAGCAGCACCGGCCACACTGAGGCGCGGGGCTGCCTGATGTTCCAGACCCAGCCGCTCAGTGGCGACTTGCCCATGGCACTGCCCCAGGGCAAGGCCGACAACCAGATCCTGGGTGTGGTCGAGGCCCTGCGCAAGGCACAGGCGCCACGCGAGGTGGTGCTGGTGTCCAAGGACATCAACATGCGGGTGAAGGCCCGCGCGCTGGGCCTGCTGACCGAGGATTACCGCAACGACAAGGCGCTGCAGGACGGCGACCTGCTCTACGCGGGCTCGCTCGCCCTGCCGCCCGATTTCTGGACGCGCCAGAGCAAGACCATCGAGAGCTGGCAGCAGGGTAGCCACACCTTCTACCGCATCAGCGGCCCCATCGTGGACAGCCTGCTGATCAACCAATTCGTGTTCTTCGAGGCGGCGGGCGAGCCTTCGCTGTATGCCCGCGTCACGGAGATCCGTGGCAAGACGGCGGTGCTCAAGACCCTGAAGGACTACACCCACCTCAAGAATGCGGTGTGGGGCGTGACCACCCGCAACCGCGAGCAGAACTTCGCCATGAACCTGCTCATGGACCCGGAGGTCGACTTCGTCACGCTCACGGGTACGGCCGGCACGGGCAAGACCCTGATGGCTCTGGCCGCGGGATTGACGCAGGTGCTGGATGACAGGCGTTACACCGAAATCATCATGACCCGGGCCACCGTCTCTGTGGGCGAGGACATCGGCTTCCTGCCTGGCACCGAGGAAGAGAAGATGGGACCCTGGATGGGCGCCCTCGACGACAACCTGGAGGTGCTGGGCAAGAGCGACAGCGGCGGCGCCGGCGAATGGGGCCGCGCGGCCACCAATGAACTGATCCGTTCGCGCATCAAGGTCAAAAGCATGAACTTCATGCGCGGCCGCACCTTCCTGAACAAGTACCTCATCATCGACGAGGCGCAAAACCTCACGCCCAAGCAGATGAAGACACTGATCACCCGGGCCGGCCCGGGCACCAAGATCATCTGCATGGGCAACCTGGCGCAGATCGACACCCCCTACCTGACCGAGGGCTCCTCGGGCCTGACCTATGCGGTCGACCGCTTCAAAGGCTGGCCGCACGGCGGGCACATCACCCTGGCCCGGGGTGAGCGCTCGCGTCTGGCCGACTTTGCCAGCGAGGTTCTCTGAAGCTCAGCGTTTGGGACACCAAGCAAAAAGGCAGCCCAGGCTGCCTTTTTTCATGGAGATGGCGCTGAAGCCGCTCAGCGCTTGAGGCCGAAGCTCGAAAGCATCTGCTCGCCCTGCTTGTGCAGCTGCTCCTGCATCTGGGAGAACAGCTGCTTGGACTGCTCCATGTAGGTGCCCATGACGCCCGAGACCATGGGCGTCTGCTGGCTGAGCAACTGGCTCCAAGCCTCGGGACTCAGGCCCTTGGACTGTTCGGCGAACTTACCCTGCAACTCCATCAAGGTCTGGATGTTCTTTTCCAGGTAGGTGCCCATGAAACCCTGCATGGCGTTGCCATAAAAGCGAATGATGTTGGCCAGCACCTGTTCGGTGAACATGGGCGCGCCACCGGCCTCTTCCTCCAGGATGATCTGCAGCAGGATGCTGCGGGTCAGGTCCTCGTTGGCCTTGGCATCGCGCACCACGAAGACCGAGCGCCCCATCACCAGTTCGCGCACATCGGCCAAGGTGATGTAGGTGGAGGTCTTGGTGTCGTAGAGGCGGCGGTTGGGATACTTCTTGATGATGCGCACGGCCTGCGCGGGCTCAGCGTCCTGAGCGGCGTCGGTGGGAGGCGCTGTGCTGCCAGCCTTGGCCTGACGCGGCGCGGCAGCCGCCTTGCTGGAGCTTGAGGCCTTGGCACGGCGCTGGGCCGCGGGGCTGTCGGATGGTTTTTTCTGCAAGGCGTTCCTCTCTGTCCAGCCATGCCGAGATGGCCGGATGACCCTGGCATTCTAAGAACAGGGGCCATGCCGGCGGAGGGGAGTTTCCCTGTTCGTGGCCTGCGCCGCGCGAAAAACCAGGCTTCAGCGCACTGCGGTCTCGGGCTCGTCCTGCTCGAGGTTGTCAATCATGCGCAGCATGGTCTGGCGAAAGAGGGACACCTCCTGGGCCGTCATGCCCCGGATCAGCACCGCATTGACCTCCTCAGCCAGCGGCACCAGCCTGGCCTTGAGGGCTCGGCCTTCAGGAGTGAGGCTGACACTGATGTTGCGCAAGTTGCTGGGCAGCTTGCGGCGGGTGATGTAGCCCTGCTTTTCCATGGACAGCAGCGCGCTGTAGGTGGTGGGCTCGCTCACGCCGGCCAGCTCGCTGAGCTCGCGCTGGGTCATGCCATCGCGCTCCCACAAGATACGCAGAAAGGTCCAGTGGCCAATGGGCACCGAATGCTCGGCCAGCCGCACCTGCAGGGCCCGTTGCAGGGTGCGCATGAGGTCCTTGACCACATGGGCGAGTCGATCGTTGGGCACGGCCTCGCGCCATTTGCGCAGGCCCGCTGGAGATACCGCATCAGTGTCTTGCTTGCTCATCGATCTGTCCTGAAAAGGGGCTGGGCATGCTCCACACCCGGACCAGCCTGTTAGAAGAATAACTTACCGAGCTCATGCATCAGCCTGTCTTACCAGAACCGGAAGGACAAACATCGTCTGCATGTCCTGCCCACATTAGGGCAGAAAGACCACTGCGCCTGGCATGCACTGCCCTAGGATGAAGCGCATGGTCATACGCGGGAGAGACAAGGATGACAAACACCAGCGCAGTGCTCATGGATGAGGAGCACCTCCAGGAAACCGTTCAGGCCCTGAGCACCCTCTCGCTGTGCCAGCAAGGACAGATCATGGCCCTGGTGGCCGCCGTCGATGCCATGCTGGCCGTGCTGTGCAAGGCCACACCTGCGCAAGCCCCAGCCTTGGCCGCCCACCTGGATGTGTCAGCGCGAGACCATCGCCAGGAGGACTGGGCGGCAGACCAGCGAGTCGCCTTCGATAACCATATCCGGCGCCTGCAGACGCTGCTGCTCCTGCTGCAAAAGGCCGGCATGCTGCGCGCCTGATGCCGGCGCCTGGGGCCTCAGTCCACCATGCGCTGCGCGACAAACTCGCGCAAGACGCCCATCACGGGCGCCTCGCTGCGGCCGGCCAGCGTGACGTAGGCAAAGCGGGCCGTGGCCTTGAGGGCCGGCCGCACCGGCAGCACGGCCATGGCGCCGGCCTCAATGCGCTCGCGCGCGGTGGCCAGCACCCCCAGCAGCACCGCGTCGGTGCGCTCGACCACATCGATCAGGCTTTCCACGTCATTGCATTCCAGGGTGACCATCTGGGCCGGATTGGCCTGCGGCCCGTACTGCTCAACTAACTGGCGGCTGACCTCATCCGACAGCGGTGTGGAGGCCACGGGGTAGGTCAGCAGGTCGGAGAGGGCGACGCTACGCCGCGCCAGCAAGGGATGAGCGCTGCGCACCAACCACCCACCGGCCATTTCAGCCACGGGCTCAATGCTCAGATCACTGTCCGGTGGCAAGGCACGCATGTCCACGATGAGCGCATCGAGCTGCCGCGCCCGCAGTTGCACCAGTTGCAGCTCGGTCGGCCCGCGCACCACCCGGACCTGCACCTGCGGCTGGTGGCGCGCCATGTGGCACATCAAAGGGGTCATGAGGATCGCGCCCGGCCCTGAACCCAGGCCCAGGCGCATGGTGCCGGCATTGGCCTGGCGCATCAGCTCGGCGCCGCGCTTGAGCTCCGAGGCCTCCAGCACGATGCGCCGGGCCCGCTCCATGACCTGCCGGCCCAGAGGCGTGAGTTCATTGCGCTTGCCCACGCGGTCCAGCAGCCGGCCATCGACCTCCATCTCCAGCGCCTGGATGCTGCGGCTCAAGGCCGACTGGGTGAGGAACAACTTGTCGGCGGCCCTGCTGAAGGAGCCGCTCTCGGCCACGGCCAGGAAGTGCTCCAGGTGACGGATGTTCATGCCCAAGCCCTTAATCGATGAGTTATCCGCATTATTATTCTGAAAATAATGCATTGGACACATGTTTTTCTCAGGCCTAGCATTTGACCGTCCGTGCACAAGCCGTCACGGTCCTCACGCATCAACAGCACCCACCAGGAGACAAGACCATGACCGCCAGCAAACGTTTCTTTCTGCGCCAGGCTGCGGCCGCCCTCGCCGGCCTGAGCCTGGCAGGCGCCGCCTACGCCCAGACCTTCCCCTCCAAGCCCGTGACCCTGATGGTGCCCTACCCGGCCGGCGGCTTGTCGGACGTGATCGCCCGCACACTCAACAACGCCCTGTCCAAGCAACTGGGCCAGCCCGTGCTGGTGGAAAACCTGGGTGGCGCCAGCGGCGGCATCGCCGCGCAGAAGGTGCTGGCCAGCCCCGCAGACGGCCACATCATCTTCCAGGGCTCGCCCAATGAGCTGGTGATGGGCCCCATGGCCAATGCAGCCCTGAAGTACAAGCCTGAGGACTTCCGCCTGGTGCAGATGATCACCCTCAACCCCATGGCCATGTTTGCCCGCAAGGACCTGCCGGCCAACAACGGCGAAGAACTGCTGGCCTACGCCCGCAAGTCCGCCGCCGAAGGCAAACCCCTGACCTATGCCAGCGTGGGGCCCGGCTCCATGTACCACCTGCTGGGCGAGCACCTGTCCAAGCAAACGGGCATCCCCATGACGCACGTGCCCTACAAGGGCGCTGCCCCCGCGTTCCAAGACATGATGGCCGGCCTGGTCGATGTGTTCATGACCCCCTACGGCAGGGGACAGGTCGCCCTGGTCGACGATGGCAAGCTCAAGGCCGTGGCCGTGCTCTCCAGCGATCGGCAAGACCTCGTCAAGAAAGCCGCGCCCCTGAATGACACGCCCGCCCTCAAGGGCTTCGTGTTCGACACCTGGGCCGGCTACTTTGTGCGCAGGGACACGCCCGAGCCCATCGTGCAGGCCCTGCACAAGGCCCTGAGCGAAGTCGCCAACGACCCGGCCGTGCGCAGCGCCCTGGAGGCGCACGCCATGATCGTGCCGCGCCCGCAATCGCTTGCGGCCATGAGCAAGGTCTACGCGGACAACACCGAACGCTACCGCGCCATTGCCCGCGCCATCAACCTGCAGCCGCAATGAAGCGCGAGCCCTACCTGGGTCAGGCGCTGGCCGATCGCATCGGCGAGTTCGTCAGCCTCAGGCGCGACATCCACGCCCATCCCGAACTGGCTTTTGAAGAGCAGCGCACGGCGGCTCTGGTGGCCTCTAAGCTGCAGGCCTGGGGGTACACCGTGACCTCGGGCCTGGGCAAGACGGGGGTGGTGGGCACGCTCAAGCGCGGCCAGTCTTCCAAAAGCCTGGGGCTCAGGGCCGACATGGATGCGCTGCCCATCCACGAGAAAAACACGGCCCTCTGGGCCAGTGCCAGCCCTGGCCGCATGCACGCCTGCGGCCATGACGGCCACACCGCCACCCTGCTGGCGGCAGCGCGCCACATCGCTGAAGACGTGGACTTCAATGGCACCCTGAACCTCATCTTCCAGCCGGCCGAAGAAGGCGCGGGCGGCGCACTGGCCATGATGGCCGATGGCCTGTTCGAAAAGTTCCCCTGCGACGCGGTCTTCGCCTTTCACAACATGCCAGGCCAGGCGACAGGGCACTTCACCTTCCGCAGCGGCCCCATGATGGCCTCCAGCGACTACGCCACCATCGTGCTGCACGGCCATGGCGGGCACGGTGCCATGCCGCACCGGGCCTGCGACCCGGTGGTGGCCTCGGCCTCCATCGTGATGGCGCTGCAGTCTGTGGTCTCTCGCAATGTCGACCCACTGCACACCGCCGTGGTCACGGTGGGTGCCCTCCATGCAGGCGAGGCCAACAACGTGATTCCGCAGGAAGCGCGCCTGGAGCTGAGCGTGCGCGCCCTGGACCCCGAGGTCAGGCAGCTGCTGCGCCGGCGCATCTTCGAGCTGGTCGAGCAGCAGGCCGCCAGCTTTGGCGTGCGCGCCGAGATCGACTGGCGCCAGGGCTACGCCGTGCTGGTCAACAGCGACAAGGAAACCCGCTGGGCCACGGACCTGGCCTGCGAGCTCTTCGGGGACGATCGGGTCACGCGCCACGGCGCGCCCCTAACGGGCAGCGAAGATTTTTCCTTCATGCTCGAGCGCGTGCCTGGCAGCTACTTCCTCATCGGCAACGGCGCCGCCGGCACGCCCGGCGGCTGCATGGTGCACAACCCCAGCTACGACTTCAACGACGATCTCATCGAGCCCGGTGCACGCTTTTGGGCCCACCTGGTGTCGCGTTACCTCGACGGCTGATTCCATCCACCCTCGCGCATCGGGAGAGACCGCCCTGCCTGCAGGGTGGCGCCGAAGGAGCAACCGCCCCGGAAACTCTCAGGCCAAAGGACCGCTGCGCGAACCGACTCTGAAGAGCTGCCGGACCCGTCATCCGGCACACCGCAGGAGCAAACCGGCCCGTCCGGTGAATCTCTCAGGTTCCAAACAGAGGGGGCGTGCCAGGCACACGGTGTGCCTGGTGCTGTCCTTCCCGACCCTGTTTGGAGCCCTTCATGAAAAGCATCGCAGTCATTGGTGGCGGCATCACCGGCGTGACCACCGCCTACGCCCTGGCCCGCCGCGGCCTGACCGTCACCCTCTACGAGCGGCATCCCTATGCCGCCATGGACACCTCGTTTGCCAACGGCGGCCAGCTCTCGGCCTCCAACGCCGAGACCTGGACGCATCCGTCCACCCTGCTCAAGGGCCTGAAATGGATGCTGCGCAAAGACGCCCCTTTGCTGGTGAACCCCAAACCCAGCTGGCACAAGCTGTCGTGGTTCGCCGAATTCGCAGCCAGCATCCCGAAGTACGAGTCCAACACCATCGCCACCACCCGCCTGGCCATTGCGGCGCGGGCGCATCTGTTCGCCTGGGCGCAGGCCGAGGGCATCGACTTCGACCTGCGCCGCGAAGGCATCTTGCACATCTACCGTGACCGGCAAGGCTTCGAACATGCCGGCCGCGTCTCCAAACTGCTGGCCGCCGGCGGTCTGGAGCGCCGGGCGGTGACGCCCGAGGAGATGCGCAGCATCGAACCCACGCTCGCTGGCCAGTACTTCGGCGGCTACTACACCGAGAGCGACTCGACGGGCGACATCCACAAGTTCACCCAGGGCCTGGCGCGGGCCTGCGAGCGTTTGGGGGTGCGCATCCTCTACGGCCAGGCCGTGCACCAATTGCACAGCGATGGCCAGCAAGCCCGCGTCAGCACCGGTGCAGGCAGCGCAGAGGACACGCAGCACTACGACGGCCTGGTGGTGTGCGCCGGCGTGGAAAGCCGCCGGCTCGCCGCCCAGCTGGGCGATCGCCTTAATGTGTACCCGGTCAAGGGCTACTCCATCACGGTGAACCTGCTCGACGAGGCCAGCCGCGCGGCGGCCCCGACCGTGAGCCTGCTCGACGACGAGACCAAGCTGGTCACCAGCCGCCTGGGCGCCGAGCGTTTTCGCGTGGCGGGCACGGCCGAATTCAATGGCTTTAACCGCGACATCCGTGCCGACCGCATCCGGCCGCTGGTCGACTGGGTGCGGCAGTGCTTCCCCGGCGTGAGCACCCGGCAGGTGGTGCCCTGGGCGGGTCTGCGCCCCATGATGCCGGACATGATGCCCCGCGTCGGGCCCGGCAAGCGGGCCAATGTGTTCTACAACACCGGGCACGGCCACCTGGGCTGGACCCTGAGTGCCGCCACGGCAGACCTGCTGGGCGAACAGGTGATGGCCGGTGGCGCCCTGCAGGGCTCAGGCCTGCCGCCGGGCATCGCGGCCGCCTGAGATCGAAGGTGGCGAAGGCGCCTTAGGCCAGCGCGCCTTAAGGCGCCGCTTCCATGCCCTTGGCCTGCAGGACCGAACGCAGCTGCGGGGAGGCCAGGGCCGCCAGCAGCTCGGCCACCGCCTGCGGCTGGGCCGTGGTGGCCGAGGCCGCCGCCGCATAGACCGTGTAGTTCTGAATCTCCGCAGGAATCGGCCCGACCAGCACGGCCCCTGGCACAGCGAGGATCTCACTGATCTGGTGCAGGGCCACGTCGGCCGAACGGTCCACCACCTTTTGCGCCACCAGGCCACCCTGCACCATGACCAATTTCTCGCGCAGGGCGCCAGCAATGCCCCACTGCTCGAAGAGCCTGGCCAGGTAAATACCGCTGGAGCCGCCCGAGGCCGGATCGATCAGGGCCAGGCGCGGCGTGTCCTGCAGCATTTTCCGGAAGGCCGCCACGCTCGAAATGTCAGGCAGGGGCGCGCCCTGGCGCACCGCCACGCCGATGGCCACGCGCGCCACCGGCACCGGCGGCTTCTGCGCCGACAGGTGGCTGGCCTGCAAGGTCTTGAGCGACGCGGGGGTGGAGACCACCGCATCAAAGACCTCCCCGCCCGCAATCCGGCGCTGCAGGGCACCGGCCGTGTCATTCAGGATCACCAGGCGGTGCCCGGTGCGTTGTTCGAACTCGGGCTGCAGGGCCATGAGCACGGGCTTGAAAGCGCCGGCCGTCAGCACCTTCAGTTCAACGGCCTGGGCCAGATGACTGACGCACACCAGGCACAGGGCCAGAAAAAAACGAGGCATGGAAGTTCTCCCCAAAAAGTACGCGAAGGCATTCTAGGCAGGCCACTGACAGCGACGCTGGCCCGTGGATCGGCGCAGTTCACTACGAGCAGCCTGCCTGACCGATGAAGGGATGATCAGAAGCATCTCCATGATGCTGGTGGGCGTTGTGTCCGTATGAATCATGGGTACGATCTCCTGCGCGATGCACCACAAGAAGTCAGTGACCTGTTGCTGTCTACGGTCCAAAAGAAAGAAACCACCATTTCATGAAACTCGCTCGTTTTAATGATGATCGCCTCGGCTTGGTCTTGGGCAATGAATTGGTGGATGTCACCCAAGTCCTGACGCATC
>CANGYC010000050.1 GCA_947457975.1 Comamonadaceae bacterium
CCTGGACATGCCCAAGAACATTGAAGGCTACTACCAGGAGACAGGGCGAGCGGGCCGCGACGGCTTGGCAGCCGATGCCTGGATGGCCTACGGCCTGCAAGACGTGGTCAACCAGAGACGGATGATTGACGCCAGCGAGGTGGCCAGCGAGGAGTTCAAGCAGGTCATGCGCGGCAAGCTCGACGCGCTGTTGACCCTGGCCGAAAGCACCAGCTGCCGGCGGGTGAGCCTGCTGGCCTACTTCGGCGAGGCCAGCCAGCCCTGCATGAACTGCGACAACTGCCTCACGCCGCCGGCGGTCTGGAACGGGACCGAGGCGGCGCGCAAGTTGCTCAGCTGCATCTACCGGGTGCAGCAGGCCAGCAGTCTGAGCTTTGGTGCCGGCCACCTGATGGACATCCTGCGCGGCAAGGCCACCGAGAAGGTGCTGCAGCACGGGCACGACAAGCTCTCGACCTTCGGCATCGGCGCCGACCTGAGCGAGGCCCAATGGCGCAGCGTGCTGCGCCAGCTGATCGCGCGCAACATGGTGCGGGTGGACACCGAGGCTTTCAACACACTGGCCCTGCTGCCGGACGCCAAGGCCCTGCTCAGGGGCGAGGGCGAGCTGCTGCTGCGCGAACAGCCCACGGTGCGCTCAAGCAACCGGCGGCGCGAGGGCAAGACCTCCACCCGCGGCCTGGCCGAGGCCAGCCTCAATGCCGGGGCGCTCGAGCGGCTCCAACGCCTCAAAGCCTGGCGAGCCGAAGTGGCGCGCCAGCACAACCGGCCGGCCTATGTGATCTTCCATGACGCCACGCTGCGCGCCATCGCAGAGCGCCAGCCCCAGCAGTTGCAGGACCTGGAGGACATCAGCGGCATGGGGGCCAAGAAATTGGAGGCCTACGGCGCCGAGGTGCTGCGCGTGTGCGCTGCGCCCGACTGAACGCGCCGCCCCGGCGGGCTTGCCAATCCAGGGTTAATACTCAATTCGTTTTTAAATCACGGTGACTGGCTTGCAGTTATGCTTATCGGCGAAGCTTGCAAAACCATGCTTCCACCTTAACCACCGTGAGAACCTCATGATGAAAAAACATCTTTTAGTGGCAGCCGTGCTGGCTGCCTGCGCCCTGGGCGCCCACGCCGATACCATCGCCAAGGCCAAGACCTCCGGCGTGGTGACCATGGGTGTGCGCGACTCCTCCGGCGCCCTGTCCTACACCCTGGGCGAGGGCAAATACGCTGGCTACCACATTGAGATCTGCCAGCGCATCATTGCCAACATGGAAAAAGCCGCCGGTCGCAAGCTGGAGATCAAGTACCAGTCGGTGACCTCGCAAAACCGCATCCCGCTGACGCAAAACGGCACCATTGACATCGAGTGCGGCTCCACCACCAACAACGTCGCCCGTCAGCGGGATGTTGCCTTCGTGGTGACGGCCTTCGTGGAGGAAGTGCGCATTGCCGTGAAGGCCAACTCCGGCATCACCTCAATCGCCCAGCTCAAGGACCGCAACGTCGCCACCACCACCGGCACCACCTCGGTGCAGCTGCTGCGCAAGCACGAGCGCGCCAACGGTGTGGATTTCAAGGAAATCTTCGGCAAGGACCACGCCGACAGCTTCCTGCTGCTCGAGTCCGGCCGCGCTGAGGCCTTTGTGATGGACGGTCAGATCCTGGCGGGCAACATCGCCAACGCCAAGAACCCGGCCGACTACAGGATCGTGGGCGAGGTGCTGAATGTCGAGCCGATCGCCATCATGATCCGCAAGGACGATCCGGCCTTCAAGAAGCTGGCCGATGACACGGTGATCGCTCTGGCCAAGAGCGGCGAGCTGGCCAAGCTCTATGACAAGTGGTTCATGCAGCCCATCCCGCCGAAGAACGCGCGCGTGGGCCTGCCGCCCAGCGAAGCCACCAAGGCGATCTGGCTCAGCCCGAACGACAAGCCTGCCGAGGATTACGCCAAGAAGTAAGACCCTGGCTGGCAGCAAGACACCCCGCCAGGTTCACCTGCGCGGGGTGTTTTTTTGGGCGGCGGCACACAAGAAGCGGGGCAGACATGACATGGGATTGGCAAGTTTTCCTGCAGGACGACGGCGGCGGCCGCACCTACCTCGAATGGATGTTCGAAGGCTGGCGCTGGACCCTGGCAGTGGCCGGCGCCTCGTGGGTGGTGGCCATGCTGGTGGGCGCCCTGGTGGGTACGGTGCGCACCCTGCCCGATCGGCCCTGGCTGGTGCGCCTGGGCAATGCCTGGGTGGAGCTGTTCCGCAACATCCCCCTGCTGGTGCAGATCTTCCTGTGGTACTTCGTGGTGCCCAAGATGTTCCCCGCCTTTCAGCAGGTGCCGGGCTTCCTGCTGGTGGTGTTTGCGCTGGGCTTTTTCACCTCGGCACGCATTGCCGAGCAAGTTCGCGCAGGCATCCAGGCGCTGCCGCGTGGCCAGCGCTACGCCGCCATGGCCATGGGCCTGACCACCTGGCAGTCCTACCGCTATGTGCTGCTGCCCATGGCCTTTCGCATCATCCTGCCGCCACTGACCAGCGAGTCCATGAACCTGCTGAAGAACTCCTCGGTGGCCTTCGCGGTCTCCATCGCCGAGCTCACCATGTTCGCCATGCAGGCGCAGGAGGAAACCTCGCGCGGCGTCGAGATCTACCTGGCCGTGACCACGCTGTACGCGCTGTCGGCCTTCGCGGTGAACCGCGCGTGCGCCTTCGTCGAGCACAGGATGCGCATCCCCGGCTTCATCGCCGCCGGCACCGGTGGAGGCCACTGAGATGCTGGGCCTGGACTTTTCATACATCACCCTGGACCTGCTGCAAAAGTTCGTCTGGGGCGGGCTGGTCTTCAGTCTGCAGCTGACGGTGATCGCCACCCTGGGCGGCATTGTCTTTGGCACCCTGCTGGCCCTCATGCGCCTGTCGGGCAAGCCGCTGCTGATGGTGCCGGCCACCATCTACGTCAACGGCATGCGCTCCATCCCGCTGGTGATGGTGATCCTGTGGTTTTACCTGCTGATCCCCTTCCTGATCGGGCGGCCCATCGGGGCCGAGATGTCGGCTGTCATCACATTCATCGCCTTCGAGGCCGCCTACTTCAGCGAGATCATGCGCGCGGGCATCCAGTCCATTCCACGCGGCCAGGTGTATGCGGGCCAGGCGCTGGGCATGACGTATACCCAGAACATGCGGCTGATCATCTTGCCGCAGGCCTTTCGCAACATGCTGCCGGTGCTGCTCACGCAAACCATCATCCTGTTCCAGGACACCTCGCTGGTGTATGCCATTGGGGCCTATGACCTGCTCAAGGGCTTCAGCAACGCGGGCAAGATCTACGGCCGCACCGAAGAGGCCTACCTGCTGGCGGCCATCGTCTACTTCGTCATCTGCTTTGCGCTGTCCTGGGCCGTCAAGCGGCTGCAGGCCAAGATCGCCATCGTGCGCTGAAGGAAAAAAACATGATCGACATCAAGCACGTCTCCAAATGGTACGGCCCAGTTCAGGTGCTCAGCGACTGTTCGGTGAGCATCAACAAGGGCGATGTGGTGGTGGTCTGCGGGCCCTCGGGCTCTGGCAAGTCCACACTGATCAAGACCGTCAACGGGCTGGAGCCTTTTCAACAGGGCGAGATTTTCGTCGACGGCGTCGCGCTGCACGACCCGGCCACCCACTTGCCCAAGCTGCGCTCGCGCGTGGGCATGGTGTTCCAGCACTTCGAGCTGTTTCCGCATCTGTCGGTGACCGAGAACCTCACCCTGGCCCAGGTCAAGGTGCTGGGCCGCAGCCTCGACGAGGCCCATGCCCGGGGGCTGAAGATGCTGGACCGCGTGGGCCTGATGGCGCACAAGGACAAATTCCCCGGCCAGCTCTCGGGCGGCCAGCAGCAGCGCGTGGCGATAGCGCGGGCCTTGTCGATGGACCCCATCGTGATGCTGTTCGACGAGCCCACCTCCGCCCTCGACCCCGAGATGGTGGGTGAGGTGCTCGACGTCATGGTGAAGCTGGCCCAGGAAGGCATGACCATGATGGTGGTCACGCACGAGATGGGCTTTGCCCGCAAGGTGGCCAACCGCGTGGTCTTCATTGATGTGGGCGGCCGCATCCTGGAAGACTGCTCCAAGGACGAGTTCTTCGCCCACCCCGAGAACCGGCAGGCACGCACCAAGGACTTTCTCTCCAAAGTGCTTGCGCACTGAAGGGCGCGCAAGTCCCGCGCGCGGGGCGGCCGTGCATTAGCATCGGGCTCGCCTATTCCCTGACTCCCCCGGGTGGACGCACCACCCGCCTTCCTCGACAGGAGCATCTCGTGCCCAACATCCTGTGCAAGCACGGCCTGAAGGCCCTGGCCGCCGCCCTGCTGGCGGCCTCCGCCGCACTGCCTGCCCATGCGGGCAAGACCGTGGACGCCATCAAGGCCCGCGGCCAGCTGGTCTGCGGCGTCAACACCGGCCTGGTCGGCTTTGCCGCGGCCGACTCCAGCGGCCAGTGGTCGGGCCTGGACGTGGACGTGTGTCGGGCTGTTGCTGCCGCCCTGCTGGGCGATGCGGGCAAGGTCAAGTACGTGCCGCTCAATGCCCAGCAGCGCTTCACCGCCCTGCAGTCGGGCGAGATCGACCTGCTCTCGCGCAACACCACCTTCAGCCTCACGCGCGATGCCTCGCTGGGCCTGCATGTGACCACGCCCATCTACTACGACGGCCAGGGCTTCATGGTGCCGGCCAAGAGCAACATCAAGAACCCGCGCCAACTCAAGGGCCAGACGGTGTGCGTGCAGTCCGGCACCACCACCGAGAAGAACCTCACCGACTTTTCGCGCGCGAACAAGCTGGGCATCAAGCCGGTGGTGTTCGAAAAGCTGGAGGCGGCCACCAGCGCCTACTTCTCCGGCCGCTGCGTGGCCTACACCACCGACGCCTCGGGCCTGGCCTCCATCCGCAACAAGGAGGCACGCAAGCAGGCCGACCATGTGATCCTGCCCGAGTTGATCTCCAAGGAGCCCCTGGGCCCGCTGGTGCGGCGAGGGGACGACGACTGGCTGGCCATCGTCAAGTGGACCCTCTACGGCCTCATTGAAGCCGAGGAGTACGGCATCACCCAGGCCAATGTCGACCAGCTCAAGGCCTCCAGCACCGACCCCGTGGTGCAGCGCATGCTGGGCCAGACCGAGGACACCGGCAGGCTGCTCGGCCTGGACAAGGAATGGCTGGTGCGCGCGCTCAAAGCCACGGGCCACTACGGTGAGATGTTCGAGCGCCACGTGGGGCCGAAGTCGGCCCTGGCCCTGCCGCGCGGCCTGAACAATCAGTGGAACAAGGGCGGGCTGATGTACGCCATGCCCATCCGATGAACGCAGCGCCCGCGCACTGAACCACACCATGGGCGCTCCCCCTCCTGCCCAGCTCGGACGCTGGTCCTGGCGGCGCCGGGCCTTGCGCAGTCTTGTCTACCAGGCGCTGGTCCTGCTTGTGCTGGCGCTGGGCCTGTGGTTCCTGGGGCACCACACGCTGGCCAATATGCGCGAGCGTGGCATCCAGAGCGGCCTGGACTTCCTGTGGCAGACCGCCGGCTTCGACATCGGCGAGAGCCTGCTGAGCTTTGAGTCAAGCCAGAGCTACTTCATGGCCTTTGCCGTGGGCCTGCTCAACACCCTGCGCGTGGCGCTGCTCGGCTGCGTGCTGGCCACCGTGCTGGGTACGCTGGTGGGCGTGGGGCGCTTGTCGCGCAGCGCCCTGCTGCGGGGCTTGTGCCAAGCCTACGTGGAGTGCTTTCGCAACGTACCGCTGCTGCTGCAGCTCTTGATGTGGTACTTGCTGTTCACCGAGCTGCTGCCCGACGCGGCCCAAGCCTGGCAGCTTGGTGCGGTCTTCCTGAGCAAGGGCGGCCTGAGCTTTCCCGTTCCCCTCTGGGCGGCCGGTCATGCCTGGAGCGCTGCCGGCCTGCTGGCCGGGGGCGTGGCGGGCGAGCTGTACCGGAGGCGGGCGAGGGCGCAGGACGATGCTGTCGGTCGCGTGCGCCGCCTAGGCTGGGTGCCGCTGCTGAGCCTGCTGGCCGGCGGCCTGCTGGGCTGGCTGCTGGGCGGGGCGCCTACGGCGGCTGACGTGCCGGTGCGCGGCGAGTTCGCCATCGAGAACGGCGGCGCCCTCACGCCAGAATTCATGGCCTTGCTGCTGGGCCTGGTGGCCTACACCGCGGCCTTCGTGGCCGAGGTGGTGCGCTCGGGCCTGCAGTCGGTGCCACGCGGCCAGAGCGAAGCCGCCGCCGCCCTGGGCCTGAGCCGGGCCCAGGAAATGCGGCTGGTGCGGCTGCCACTGGCCTTGCGGGTGATCATCCCGCCGCTGACCAACCAGTACCTCAACCTCACCAAGAACTCCTCGCTGGCCGTGGCCATCGGCTACCCGGACGTGGTGTCGATCGCCAATACCGCCATCAACCAGACGGGGCGGGCCATGGAGTGCATCTTCATCGTGATGCTGGTCTACCTCCTCACCTCGCTGCTCACCTCAGGGCTGATGAACAGGTACAACGCCCGCGCGGCGATCCGGGAGCGCTAGGCCGTGCCCGCGTCTTCCACCCCCCTCATTCCTCCGCGGCCGGCGCCCGTGCAAGCCGGCGGCGCCGTGGCCTGGCTCAAGCGCGAATTGTTTGCCGATGCGCGCAGCACGCTGGGCACGCTGCTGGCCGCCGGCCTGCTGCTGTGGGGGCTGCTGCCCATGCTCGACTGGGCACTGCTGTCGGCCCACTGGCGGCCGGACGCCGAGGCCTGCCGCGCCCCGGGGGCGGGCGCCTGCTGGGGCGTGGTGGCCGAGAAATACCGCTTCATCCTGCTGGGCCGCTACCCCTTTGACGAGCAGTGGCGCCCCGTGGCGGCCACGGCACTGCTCATGGCCCTGCTGGTGGGCAGCTGCACGCGGGCCTGGTGGCGACCCTGGCTGGCCGCACTCTGGCTGGCGGTTCTGGCCCTTTTCTTCTGGCTGATGGGCGGCGGCCTGGGCCTGGCGCCCGTGGAGACCGAGCGCTGGGGCGGCCTGCCGCTGACGCTGCTGCTGGCCACCCTGTCCATCGTCATGGCCTTTCCGCTGGCGCTGCTGGTGGCGCTGGGGCGGCGTTCGCAGCTGCCCGCACTGCGTGCGCTGTGCACGCTGTACGTGGAACTGGTGCGCGGCGTGCCCCTGATCGCGGTGCTGTTCATGGCCTCCTTCCTGTTCCCCTTGTTCATGCCGCAGGGCCTGCGGGTGGACGTGTTGGTGCGGGTGCTGGTGGGCATCACGCTGTTTGCCGCGGCCTACCTCGCCGAGGTCATTCGCGGTGGCCTGCAGGCCGTGCCGGCCGGCCAGGTGGAGGCGGCGGCATCGCTGGGCCTGTCGTACTGGCAGACGCAGCGCCGGGTCGTGCTGCCCCAGGCACTGGCCGTGGTGGTGCCGGGCATCATGAACAACTTCATCGGCCTCTTCAAGGACACCTCGCTGGTCACCATCGTGAGCCTGTACGAGCTCACCGGTGCGCTGGGCCTGGCGCTGAACTCCGACGCCGACTGGCGGCCCTACAAGATCGAGGGCTACCTCTTCATCGCCCTCATTTATTTCGCGTTCTGCTTTGCCATGTCGCGCTACAGCCAGTGGGTAGAACGCCAGGTGGGCCAGGGTAAGCAGCGCTGAGCGCTTACCCGCACAAGGAAACCAGTGATCCATGACGCAAGCCATCATCAGCTTTGACAAAGTCAACAAGTGGTACGGCCAGGACTTCCACGCCTTGCGCGACATCGACCTGAAGGTCGCCCAGGGCGAGCGCATCGTCATCTGCGGCCCCTCGGGCTCGGGCAAGTCCACGCTGATTCGTTGCATCAACCGGCTGGAGGAGCACCAGCAGGGCCGCCTGGTCGTCGATGGCGTGGAGCTGTCGGACGATGTCAAAGCCATCGACGCCATCCGCCGGCAGGTCGGCATGGTGTTCCAGCAGTTCAACCTGTTCCCGCACCTGACGGTGCTGGAGAACCTCACACTCTCGCCCATCTGGGTGGGCAAGGTGCCCAGGAAAGAGGCCGAGGAGCGGGCCCTGCAGCAGCTCGAGCGCGTGCGCATCGCCGAGCAGGCGCACAAGTACCCGCTGCAGCTCTCCGGGGGCCAGCAGCAGCGTGTGGCGATTGCGCGGGCACTGTGCCTCAAGCCCAAGATCATGCTCTTTGACGAACCCACCTCCGCGCTGGACCCAGAGATGATCAAAGAGGTGCTGGACGTGATGGCCGAACTCGCCGCGCAGGGCATCACCATGCTGTGCGTCACCCACGAGATGGGCTTTGCCCGGGCCGTGGCCGACCGCGTGGTGTTCATGGACCAGGGCCAGATCGTGGAGCAGAACACGCCTGACGAGTTCTTCAGCCGCCCGCGCAGCGAACGCGCCCGAGACTTCCTCTCCAAGATCCTCGGCCACGGCGACGTACGTCCCCTGTAGGAGCCCGGTCCTCTGGGCAAGCGCTTGCGGTGAGTCGCTAGCTGAGAAAGCCCATGTCGCGCCGCTCACGGATGTCGGGCTTGAGGCGGTGCTCGGCCTCCAGTTGCGCCAGGAACTCCTCGGGCGACAGCGTCGCCGTCAGGATCTGCACCTGGCGGCGCACGGCGGCATAGTCGCCGGGGCACAAGGCGTCGAGCCGGGCCAGGCGCTGGCGCAGGGCCTCGGTGAGCCCCGCAGGCTCGCCGCCCAGCGCCTCGGCGACGAACATCTGCTCGCGCTGCAAGGGCCGCAGCGGCATGAACTTGATCTTGAAGGTAAAGCGCCGCAGGGCCGCCTGGTCCAGGCTGTCCAGCAAGTTGGTGGTGCAGATGAAGATGCCCGCGTAGCGCTCCATACCCTGGAGCATCTCGTTGACCTCGGTCACCTCATAGGTGCGCTGGGCGCCACGGCGGTCTTGCAAAAAGCTGTCGGCCTCATCGAGCAGCAGCACGGCCTTCTCGGCCTCGGCCTCGCGGAACATGGCAGCCATGTTCTGCTCGGTCTCGCCCACGTACTTGCTCATCAGGTCGCTGGCCTGCTTGATGAGGAGCGGCTTGTCGATGGCACGGGCCAGGTGCTCGGCCAGCGCGGTCTTGCCGGTGCCAGGTGGTCCATAAAAGCACAAGGTGCCGTGGCCGCGCTGCCCCAGGGCCTCGATGATGCGCGGCAACTCAAAGCGTGTCTCCACATGGAGCATGGCCAGGTCGTACGTGGTGACGCTGGGCAGGCCCTGCGCGGGCTCGCGTTGGCCCAGGGCACAGTCGGCGTGGTGCAGCTGGCGCTCGATCAGGCTTTCCATGCGCGCCGCGCCCGACTGGGGGTCGGCTTCGGGCGGGCAGGCCAGCCGCGCAAAGCGCGTGGCGGTGCGGATTTGCGCGGGCGTCAGGCCCTTGCGCGCCGTCAGGCGCGCCACGAATGCCGGGCTCACCGGCACGTCCTCCAGGGTCTTGCGCACCAGGCTCTCGCGCGCTCCAGGCGGCGGCGAGCGCAGCTCCAGGTGGTAGGCAAAGCGCCGGCGGAAGGCCGGATCGATCTGCTCGATGCGGTTGGTCACCCACACGGTGGGCACGCTGTTGGACTCCAGGATCTGGTTGACCCAGGCCTTGCCGTTGACCGAATGGCTGGCCGAGGCCAGCGCCTGCTCCGAGCGTGCCATGAGCTGGGCAGCCTCGCTGGAGATGGGCGGAAAGACGTCTTCCACCTCGTCAAACAGCAGCGCCGATGCATCGCTGCTCTTGAGGAAGACCTGTGCAATCTGCAATGAGCGGTAGCGGTCACGGCCCGAGAGCGAATGGCCGTCGCGGTCGGCGTACTCCACCTCGAACAGGTCCAGGCCTGCTGCGCGCGCCACCACCTTGGCCAGCTCGGTCTTGCCAGTGCCGGGCGGGCCATAGAGCAGCACATTCACGCCCGGCTCGCGGCGGGCCACCGCCTGACGGAGCAGGCAGACCAGCACCTCGGCGTCGGCGGCCACGTACTCGAAATCGGCCAGCTGCAGGTGGCTTGGAGCCACAGGGCGGGTGAACACCGCCATCAGTTCGTGGTGGTCGCGGTACTCGCGCATGAGCACCGGGGGCAGTTTGTCGCTCACCTTCATGAGGTCGGCGAGGTCCGTGATGTTGTGCTCGGAGATCAGGTTCTCCACCATGCCGATGCGCTCCAGGCGCGAGCCGGTCCGCAGGGCCTCAGCCACCTCGGGCGCCTTCACGCCCGCCACGTCGGCGATCGCCGCGTAAGCTTCCGGGGCGTTGCTCACCTTGAACTCGACCAGCAAGGAGCGCAGGTCGCGCTGGTAACGCGCCAAGGTGCCATAAAGCAGCAGGGCACGCTCGGCGCGGTTGAGCTGCAGCAGCGTGGCCAGCGCATCGATATTTTTCTCGACCAGGGTGGACTGTTTTTTCAGCGCCTGGGCCAGCCACTCCCCGGTGACGGCCAGCACGGACAGCAGGTCCTTGGGCTGGTCCTTGGCGTATTCATCGAGGTAGAAGAACAGCGTGCCTTCCTCATAAGGGCCGCGCCAGGCACCAAAACGCGTGAGGAATTGCACATGGCCCAGCGCATCGTGGCCTTGCCAGAGTTCGTTGTCCTTGCAACGGCGCAGCAGGAAGGCGCGCAAGCGCTGCAGGGCGGGCTGGGGCCAGACCAGGTGGCGGCCGGAGAGAGACAGCAGACTGTTGAGGTCGCGCCGCAGATTGAATTTGGCACCCTGGCGCCCGGCCAGGGTCAACACGAACTGCGAGCACATCAGGTCCAGCACCGGCGCCTCACGAAGCCCCGGAGAAGGGAACAAGGAGGCCTGTGGTTCGGTGGAGGAACGCTTGCCCATGGGGAGAGTCTCCTGAAAAAACCGTCCGAGCACCAGGCCGCGGCAGCTTCACCGCGGCCCTGGAGACTTCACCATAACGCAGCTGGCGGCAGCAGGGAAGCGGCGCCGTTTGGCGCACCGACACGGGGCAGTCTGCCTGAACGATACGCCGGTTTTCAGGCCTGCACAGGGCTGAGGCCCGCAGCTGTTGCGGACCCACTCATCTGTCACACACAGAGATCACTTTGTCGCGCGAAAAGCCGCCAGCGCCGCCTGCCATGCCGGTTGCGCCGCAGCCAGGTGCCGCGCCTTGACATGGCCAAAGCCCTTGATCTGCTCGGGGATGCGCGCCACCGCGAGGGCCTGCGGGATGTTGTGCTCGGACAGCTGCGCGAGCAGTTCGTCCAGGCTGTGCCCATAGGCCTCGATCAGGGCGCGCTCCTGGCGCCGCTCTTCGGTGCGGCCGAAGGGGTCAAAGGGCGTGCCGCGCAGGCCCTTGAGGCGCGCCAGGCCCCGGAAGGCCCAGCGCATCCAGGGACCGTAGGCCCGCTTGAGCAGCTCGCCCTGCGCATTGCGTCGGGCCAGCAGCGGCGGCGCGAGGTGGTGCTGCAGCGTGTAGTTGCCCTCGAACTGGGCAGCGATCTTCTCGGCAAAGCCCGCATCGGTGTGCAATCGCGCCACCTCGTACTCGTCCTTGTAGGCCATGAGCTTGAAGAGGTTGC
>CANGYC010000051.1 GCA_947457975.1 Comamonadaceae bacterium
GGAAGCTTTCAATGGCGAACTTGTTGTGGCCAGCACCAATGCCCCGGAACGCATGCACACGCATGCCGCGCATTTCACGCACACCCTCAGACTGCCAGTTCGGGATGCTGTAGTGCGGCATGTCCGAGCCTTGCCAGCCAATGTAGTCCTTGCCGCCGGTGGCCGCAAAGCGCGGGGGAGCGGCCACGGCATCCACGTTCTCGGCCACGATGCGGTGCTTCCATCCCACCAGCTTGCCATTGGCGTCCAGGCCGGCACGCAGGATGTGGTGGGTCATGGGCCGTGGGCGCGCAGCCACCATGTCGTCCTCGCGGGTGAGGATGAGCTTGACGGTGCGCTTGCTGGCGTTGGCAATGGCCACGGTCTGCGCCACGATGTCCGGCGTGATGCGGCGGCCATAGCCACCGCCCAGCAGCACCTGGTTCAAGCGGATCTTGTCCGGCGTGGTCTTGAGCACGTTGGAGGCGGCCATGGCAGCAAGCATGGGCGCCTGCGTGCCCACCCACACCTCGGCCGACTGACCATCAGCGGCCACACGGGCCACGCAGTTCATGGGCTCCATCTGCGCGTGGTAAGTGTGCTCCGACCAGAAGGTGCCCTCGATCACCCGCGAGGCCGAGGCCAGGGCCTGGTCGGCCTCGCCCTTTTTGTAGGCGGTCATGGGCTTGGCTTCGGCAGACCGGCCGTTGCGGGCGTACTCTTCCTTGGCCTTGTCCGAATCAAAGTTGACAGCGTTGTGGCGGGTCTCAGAAGTGTTCCAGGTGACCTTGGCCTTGAGCACATTGCGCGCAGTGCGCGTGGCCTCAACCGTGTTGGCCAGCACCGCCACGCCAAAGGGCATGGGCATGACCTGGATCACACCGGGCACCGCCATGGCCTCGGCGGTGTTGACGAAGTCCGGGCGGGCGCCATCCATGGGCGACTCCAGCACCGTGGCGTAGACCATGTCGGGCACGCGCACATCAATGCCGAACTGCGCCTGGCCGGTCACCTTGGACCTGACATCCGTGCGGCCAATGTCGGCACGGCCGATCAGCTTGAACTGCTCAGGCTTCTTGAGGTCGGCGGGGGTGATCTTCGGAAGCTCGGCCGGTACGGTGGCGAAGGCGGCGATCTCGCCATAGCGCAGACGGCGGCCGCTGCCTGCATGGATCACCACGCCCGAATCGGTGGAGAGCTCGGCCACAGGCACACCCCAGCGCGCAGCAGCTGCATCGAGCAGCACGCGGCGGGCCTGGGCACCGGCCATGCGCAGCGGCATGAAGTAACCAGGGATGGCAATGCTGGCCAACGAAGCCTGGCCGCCGTTGAGCAGCGGATGCGGGTTGCCATAGACGCGCGGGTTGGGCGGGGCGTATTCGACGCGGACCTTGGACCAATCGGCGTCCAGTTCCTCGGCCAGGATCAAGGGCAGCGCCGTCAGGGTGCCTTGGCCCATTTCGCCGGTGGGGGTCATCACCACCACAGAGTCATCGGTGCCGATGGTGACCCAGACGTTGGCCTTCAGGCCCGCATCGCCGGCCTGGGCGCTGGCTTCGGACGTGGCTGCGGCCAGGCCTGCTCCCAGTGCGACGGAAAAGCTCAGCCCGCCGGTGGCGGCCAGGAAACCGCGGCGGCTCAGGCCGCCGGCCAGGAGCTGGGAGTCGGTGCGTGCATTCATGTTCAGGCCTCCTTGGCGGCGCGTTGGACGGCCTTGACGATGCGCTGGTAGGTGCCGCAGCGGCAGATGTTGCCGTTCATGTGCTGCACGATCTGCTCGCGGGTGGGTTTTTTGTTCTTGGCCAGCAGCGTGGCGGCCTGCATGATCTGGCCCGACTGGCAGTAGCCGCACTGCGGCACCTGCTCAGCGATCCAGGCTTTTTGCAGCTTGTGGCTGCCATCGGGCGACAGGCCCTCGATGGTGGTGACGGCCTTGCCGGCCACGGCCGAGACGGGCGTCACGCAGGAACGGGTGGCTTCGCCATTGACATGCACCGTGCAGGCGCCGCATTGGGCAACGCCGCAGCCAAACTTGGTGCCAGTGAGCTTGAGGTGCTCGCGCAGCAGCCAAACCAAGGGCGTGGACGGATCCACATCCACCTTGGTGGGTGCTCCGTTGATCGTGAGGGAGAGGTTGCTCATGAGCAGGGTCTTTCTGTGTGGTCGGATCAGCGGCACGTGGGCTTGCGCCACGACAAGGCTCCGCTGTCACGCCGGGCGATGCTAACTGAAGCACCTAGGGTTCAGCGTGCCACCCGCCTGGGGTTTTCACTGAAAAACCGGTCCTGGCGCTCAAAAGCTCAGACCAGGCCCGCGACCAGCCCCAGTTGCTCGGCTTCTTCGGCCAGGAGGTACCAGTCCGCCTTGGCGACCTGGGTCTTGAGCTGCTCGTAGTCCAGGCGCGTGCCCTGCACGAGCTCCGTGAAGGTCTGGCGTTCGAGCTTGTGCGCCACCTCCAGCTCGGCCAGGAAGTCGTGCGCCGTGGCGGCGCACACGCGCAGCGCGCCTGAAAAGCGAATCTCTTTTTCAATCTGCCACTCGTGGATCAGCAGCACCGCGTCGCGGCTGAGGTGGCGGTGCGCCACCGGAAAGGCGGCCATGATCATGACGCCTGCCGAATACACCATGGCCTTACCCACGAAGTGCAGGTCCATGCCGCCGAGCTCGCGGCACAGTCGGATCTCCTCGGCAATGCGCCGGGCCACGTCGGCATCACCGCCGATGGTGGAGAGCTCGAACACCAGCGCCTGGCTGCTGCCGCGCAAAGGCTTGAGTTGCTCGAGGAAGCGCCCGAGAAAGGCATCGTCGACAGCGCCATAGAGGCGGATGGCGGGCTCCTGGGCCAGGACTTGCGCCATTACTTTGTTGTTCTTTTTGACCACAGCCATCCTTGTCTTGGAAGCCCCATGTCGCGCCTGGCTGGCGGTGGCAGGGCACCCGTTTTTTGTCAATCAAGCTTAGGGCCGAGCAAAGGGCAGGCCACCTCGTGCATGCCGAAAAAGGACGTAGGACGGCTGCAACAGCCGCCCCAAGGCCGCGCTGGCAGCGAGCCTTGTGCGCCCCGACCGCAGGCCACCGTCCTACAGCAAGGCTTATGCATGACCCACACGCCCAGGACCTGCGGCGACCAATGGTGACTGGGTGGCAGGTCCTAAGGGGTAGGTCCTAAGGGGCAGGTCACTTCGGAACCAGGGAAGAGGGCGGCACCGTCCGTCCAGCACCCAGGGACCGTCAACGAGGTGTACGAATGAGCTCATTGGTGAGCTCATCAGTGCGCGTTTCTCATCGTCACAGGAGATTTGGAAATGGCTTCAATCAACCAGGGCAAGGATCAGGGCAATCAAGCCAACAAGGACCAAGGCATCAAAGACCAGGGTGCTCCAGCCAGTAAGGACCAGGCTGGGGCTGCTAACCGGGGCCAGGCATCGATGGAGCAAGACAAGCAGCGCGAGATGGCCAGCAAGGCAGGCAAAGCTAGCGTGGACAGTGGGCTTGCCCACGAGCCCACCCCCGAGGAAGCCCGTGAGGCCGCCCGCAAGGGCGTCCAGACCGCAGGTGGCAGCCAGCAGGGCAGTCCGCAGAGCGGCAAGAGCTGAAGGACGCCGTCCTGAACGGCCTACCCGCCTGAGGGTGAGCTGGGCTTGAGAAAAAGCGGGGCGGATCTCTGAGAACCGCCCCGCTTTTTTAATGTCTTCCGCAGATCTCGACCGATTAGAAGATCTTGTTCAGAACTGGTTCAGAGAGCGCCGTTTGGGCGGCGTGTAGGGCTTGAGCTTGACGGCCTTGTCCGTGTGGTTCTGGCTGCCGGGCGGAAAAGGCCAGCACAGGGGCGCCACAGTCCCCGAGGGCCTGTGCGGCGTGCGCGCCGCAGGCCTGTGTTCAGCGTGTCCAGCCCCCTCGTCGTTCAGCTTCGCTCTCACCTTCTCCTCCTGACCCTGTCGATACCTTTGAGCAGCAGAATGAGCCTGTCGATGTCCACCCGAGGCATGAGCCTGTAGGCGGTCAGGCCTGCGCGAGGTCAGTTGGCCGTCGGGCTAGAGCCTCGCACTGCTGCCGGCCTGGTGGGCCTGGATCGGCCCCACCGCGCCCAGGTGGTTGCACACTTCGTCCACCTCGGGGCCGACGGCAGCCACGGCCTGGCGAAGTCGCTCTTCTGTGCAACCCAGCAGGCGAGTCCAGGCACTGACTTCCTGGAGCTCGCGCAGATTGATGAGCTGCGCAGACGCACTGTCGCGGAGCGTGCGGGTCGCGCCGGTGTCTTGCGGGGTCATGCCCTCGAGCGTGAGGGCGTGGAAAGAACGGGGCTCGTCCGATGCTGCCATGGGGTCCTCCTCAAGGGCCTGAACGTCAAGCGACACCAGAGACGGTAAGGCGGACGGGCGGTCCGGCGTGTAGGCCGGCACCGGTAAAGGGCTGGCCGGCGGCGCCTTAGTCTTTGGAGGCGCGCTCGTAGAGGGGCATCACCAGCGGCAAGGCCTTTTCGATCTCGGTGATGCGCGTGGTGCCGGCCGGATGGGTCGACAGCCACTGCGGCGGCGCACCCTTGTTGGCGGCCTGCATCTTCTTCCAGAGCGTGACACCGGCGCGCGGGTCGTAACCGGCACGGGCGGCCAGTTCCAGGCCGACCAGGTCGGCCTCGGTCTCGTCATCGCGGCTGAACTTCAGCGAGATCAATTCCACGCCATAGCTGGCCACGGTACGACCCAGGTCCCCCAGGCCCAGCAGCTGCGAGACGATGCTGGCGCCAATGTTGGTGGCCGCGCCCTTGCCCATGCGGGCGCGGGCATGCTCACGCAGGGCGTGCGCGATCTCGTGGCCCATGACCTGCGCCACCTCGTCGTCAGTGAGCTGGAGCTGGTCGAGGATGCCGGTGTAGAAACCGATCTTGCCGCCTGGCATGCAAAACGCATTGACCTGCTTGTTGGTAAGCAGGTTGACCTCCCACTTCCACTGCCGGGCGCGCGGATTCCACTCGTAGGCGAAGGGAATGAGGCGCTGGGCAATGTGCCGCAGGCGCTGCAGCTGAGGATGGTCGGGCAGCGCCAGGGCCTTCTGCGAGGCGGCCGTGCGCATCATCTCGTTGTACTGTTTGGTGGCCGCCGCCTCAATCTCATCGGCGGGCACGAGCTTGGCAAAAGCTGAATTGCGCCCCACGTCCACGCCTTCGCGTGCCCGGGCCGCAGGAGGGGGGGCCGTCTCGGCCTGCGCCAGCACGGTGGCGCCGGCCGAAGGATGCGCCCAGGCGGGCATGCCCAGGACCAGGCAAAGTGCCAGGGTGGTGACCCGCCAAGCGGCGGGGAAAGACGGTAGGGCCATGGCCAGCTCCACAAAAAGACAGACCCATTATTCCTGCGCGCAGATGGACTGGCTCCAGGGTGGGTGAGCGACGGTCAAAGCAGGTGCGCTCCTGGGCTTGACGCCGCTCTATCTTGCTTGGGCACAATGGCTTTATGAGCATGTCCGCCTCCACCCAGCCCGGTCTTTCTGCGCGCCCCAGCTGGCGCAGCACCCTTCGAAGTCTGTGGGACTGGCGCGTACTGTGCCTGCTGGCGATGGGCTTTTCAGCAGGCATACCGATCCTGCTGATTTTTTCCTCGCTGTCGCTCTGGCTGGGTGAGGCCGGCGTTGAACGCAAGGCCGTGACCTTTTTCAGCTGGGCGGCTCTGGGCTACTCGTTCAAGTTCGTCTGGGCCCCCCTGGTCGACCGCCTGCCGCTGCCGGTGCTCACGCGCTGGCTGGGACGGCGCCGCTCCTGGATGCTGCTGGCCCAGCTGGGGGTGGTGCTGGCCATCCTGGGCATGGCCGGCACGGACCCGGCCACCGGGCCGGCCGCGCTCACCCGCATGGCCCTGTTCGCCGTGCTCCTGGGGTTTGCCTCGGCCACCCAGGACATCGTGGTGGACGCCTACCGCATTGAAATCGCCGGGCCTGAGCAGCAGGGCCTGCTGTCATCGGCCTACATTGCCGGCTACCGCCTGGGCATGATCGTCGCCGGCGCAGGCGCGCTGTACCTGGCGTCCTACTGGGGGTCGGCCAAAGGCGCCTACGCCTACCAGGCTTGGCAGTGGACCTACGCCGTGATGGCGGCCACCATGGCGGTGGGCATGCTCGCCACGCTGGTGGTGCGTGAGCCCGAGGCCAGCGCGCAGGCCGAACGGCAAGCCTCGGGTGAACACCTGCGCCTGCTGGGCGTGTTCCTGGCCAGCGTGCTGGCTTTTGTGGGCGTGTTCTCCACCTGGGGCCAGGTGATGGGCGGCATCAAGGCGGGGCCGCTGGCCGGGCTGGCCCTGGAGGCCATGCGCATGATGCTGTCGCTCGGTGCGGCCTTCCTGGTGGGGGCGGTGTTGGTGCGGCTGGGCTTGGCCAGCCGGGCGCAAGCGCGCAGCACCTGGGTGATGCCCGTGCTGGACTTTTTTGCACGCTATGGTGTGCGCACGGCCTGGCTGCTGCTGGCGCTGGTGGGGCTCTACCGCATTTCAGACATCGTGCTGGGCGTCATCTCCAACGTTTTTTACCAGGACATGGGCTTTTCAAAAGTGGAGATTGCCAACGCGGTCAAGACCTTTGGGGTGATCGTGAGCATCGTGGGCGGCTTCTGGGGCGGCCTGCTGGCCACACGCATGGGTGTGATGCGCTCGCTGTACTGGGGCGCGGTGCTGTCGGCGCTGACCAACCTGGGCTTCGTCTGGCTGGCCTATGCCGGGCACCATACCGTGGGCATGTACGCCGTGGTGGCCGCTGACAACCTGGCCGCCGGTTTTGCCAGCGCGGCGTTCGTAGCCTTCCTCTCCAGCCTGACCAATGTGTCTTTCACCGCCGTGCAGTACGCCATCTTCAGCTCGCTGATGACGCTGCTGCCCAAAACGCTGGGGGGCTACTCGGGCGGCATGGTGGACGCCCTGGGCTACCCCGGCTTCTTCGTGCTCACCACGCTGATGGGCTTGCCCGTGCTGCTGCTGGTGCGGCTGGCCGGCCGCCAGCTCTTGGCCCGCAGCAGTGCCTGAGCTTTACGCCTTGTTTACACGCTGGCCATCCGGTCTTGGCAGACAAGCCCCAAGCTGACCGTTCCATGACCGCCCAGCTCCTGATGATTGAAGACGATGCCCGCCTGGCGGCCATGGTGGGCGACTACCTGCGCCAGTCGGGCTTTGGTTTTGCCCATGCGAGCGACGGCGCCAGCGGCATGAAAGCCCTGGCGCAGGCCAGGCCCGACCTGGTGATCCTGGACCTCATGCTGCCCGACGCCGACGGCCTGGAGCTGTGCCGACGCATCAAGCACGACGCGGGCGTGGCGGTGCTCATGCTCACGGCCAAGGGCGACCCGATGGACCGCATCGTGGGCCTGGAGATCGGCGCTGACGATTACCTGCCCAAGCCCTTCGAGCCCCGCGAGTTGCTGGCGCGCATCCGCGCCGTGCTGCGCCGGGGCCGGGCCCTGGCGCAGCCGCAGGACAGCGGTACACCACCGCTGCGCTTTGGCTCGATGGAGATCGATCGCGACGCCCGCACGGTCACGGTGGCCGGAGCGGTGCGCGACATCACCTCCCACCAGTTCGATCTGCTGCTGGCCATGGCCGAGCGAGCCGGGCGTGTGCTCAGCCGCGACCAGATCATGGAGGCCGTGCGGGGCCGTGAGCTCGACGCCTTCGACCGCTCCATCGATGTGCACATGGGCCGCATCCGCCAGGCCATTGAGGCCGACCCCAAAAACCCCCGCCGTATCCTCACGGTGCGCGGCGTGGGCTATGTGTTCGCCAAGCTGCAGGACTGAATGAGCCGCCTGCATTCGCACCTCCATTCGCGCCTATACGTGCGGCTCTGGTTGGCGGTGGTCGGCACGGTCCTGCTGCTGTCCCTGCTCATGGGCTGGGCCTGGCGAGTCTCGCGCGAAGAGCGCAACCCACCCGTGCGCGAGGTGGTGGTGCGCGACGAGGCCGGCCAGGTCATCGGCCGGGCCCCGGGCAGCCCGCACAGCGGAGCGGGACGGCCACCCCGCTTTGAGGTGGAGACCAGTGATGGCCGCCAGCTCGTCATTGAATTTTCCCGCCCGGGCGGCCCGCCCGGAGCACACGGGGGCTGGTGGGGTGGTCGGCAACCCCTGAGCTTTGTGTGGATGCTGGTGCTGGTGAGCCTGGCCGTGGCCCTGGGCGCCTACCCCATCATCCGGCGGCTGACCAAGCGCCTTGAGGCGCTGCAGCGCGGTGTGGAGCGTTGGGGCGCGGGCGACCTGAGTGCGCGGGTGAAGGTCGAAGGCGGCGACGAGGTGGCCTTCCTGGCAGCGCGCTTCAACCATGCGGCCGAGCGCATCGAGCAGCTGCTGGCCTCGCACAAGACGCTGCTGGCCAATGCCTCGCACGAGCTGCGCTCGCCCCTGGCACGCATCCGCATGGGCCTGGAACTCATGGGCGACAGCGCCGGCGCACAGCGCGAGGAACTGCGGCGAAGCATCCAGGAGCTGGACCAGCTGATCGACGAAATCCTGCTGGCCAGCCGGCTGGACGACCCCCAGGGCGACCCAGAGCCGCGGGAGCAGCTCGACCTCTTGGGCCTGGCGGCCGAAGAGTGCGCGCGGGTCGGCGCCGAGTTGCAGGCGCCCGCGCCGGGCACCGCCGGTCATGGTCTGATGGTGCACGCCTCCCCTCGGCTGATGCGCCGGCTGCTGCGCAACCTGCTGGAGAACGCCCGCCGCCATGGCGCGGGGGATGTGCAGCTGGCCCTGCGCATCGCGGGCACCGACGCCGAAGTGCGCGTGTGCGACCGCGGTCCGGGCATTCCAGCCGACCAGCGCCAACGCATCTTCGAGCCCTTCTACCGACTGCCTGGCGCCAGCGAGCGCGAAGGCGGGGTGGGTCTGGGGCTGGCCCTGGTCAAGAGCATCGCCGAGCGCCATGGCGGCCACGTGCACTGCGAAGACCGGCCGGGCGGGGGCGCATGCTTCGTGCTGTGCTTGCCCCTGGCACCGTTAAGCTCAAGTCCCGCCGCCTAGAATCTGAAGCTGCTCATCTACGGGCCACGACACGCTGCGTGTGACGTCTGCGCCGCCCCTTTGACCCCCGCCCCCCGAGAGGACCTGCCGTGCCCCTGCCTTGCCCTGGTCTGCTGCCCGCGCTTCGCCTGCGCTGCGCCCTTGTTCTCATGGGTGCCGCGCTGGCGGGCTGGAGCCCCCTGGTGCGGGCCCAGGCCCCTGCAGCTGCGCCAGCCGCGGCCCAGGCGGCCGCCTGCCCAGCCTTGCTGCAGCACACCTTCCCTCGCCTGCAGGATGAAAAGCCCCAGTCCCTGTGCCAGTACACGGGCAAGGTGCTGCTGGTGGTCAACACCGCCAGCTTCTGTGGCTTCACTCAGCAGTACGGCGGCCTTGAAGCGCTGCATGCCAAGTACAAGGACAGGGGCCTGGTGGTGCTGGGCTTTCCCTCCAACGACTTTGCCCAGGAGACGGGCAGCAACCAGGAGATTGCCGCCTTTTGCGAGAACACCTTCGGGGTCAAGTTCCCCATGTTCTCCAAGACCAGCGTGGCCGGAAAGAACGCCCATCCCTTTTTCAAGCAACTGGCCAGCCAGGCCGGTTCGTCGCTTCCGCGCTGGAATTTCTACAAGTACGTGGTGGGGCGGGACGGGCAGGTGGCGGGCAGCTATGGGTCCATGACCGGGCCCCAGGATGCACGTTTCGTGCGCCAACTTGAACTCTTGCTGGCAAAATGAAAACTGCTCGGTCATAATGCGACTGATCGGTTATGGCCCGTCCGGGCGATTCGACACCAGCTCTCCTGATGAGGTGCACATGATGGGCGTTGCCAGTACATCTTCTTACGCCTTCGCTGCATCCCGCGGGAACTGTGTCGCCCTGGAAGCGCTCAAACCCATGTCCATCGGAGAGGCTCGCCTTTCCGCCGGGACTGCAGTTTTCTTGTTGCGAAGTCTTCTGGTGCCATTTGGCCTGGTTGCAAGCTCGAGGTGTCTCTCCTCCTCCCTCTCTCCCTCCTTCGCCTCGGGACGCTTCGCAACAACTTTGTCTTCGGGTGGCTGACATGGCCGCCCTCATTACTCCCCGCTCCGCCCTGGCCCTGGCGCCAGGATCCTCGGCCGACCCCCAGGGTCCGCGCGTGGCCATCGTGGGCTCCGGCATCTCGGGCCTGGCCGCGGCGCACCACCTGCACGGGCGTGCTGAGCTCACCTTGTTCGAGGCGGGCGACTACTTTGGCGGCCACACCCACACCGTGGATGTCACGCTGCCCACGGCGCGAGGCTCCGTCACCCATGGCGTGGACACGGGTTTCCTGGTGTTCAACGAGCGCACTTACCCGCAGCTCATCCGCCTGTTCACCGAGCTGGGCGTGCCCACCGCCAAGTCCGACATGTCGTTCTCGGTGCAGTCGCCGGCCACGGCGCAGCGCGCGGCCCTGGAGTGGAGTGGCTCGAGCCTGAACACCGTCTTTGCGCAGCGGTCCAATCTGTTCAAGCCGCGCTTTTGGCGCATGCTGCGGGACATCCTGCGCTTTAACCGCTTGAGCACGGGCCTGGCGCAGTCGCTGGAATCAGGCGCCGATGACCAGGCTCTGATGCAGCCCCTGGGCGACTTCTTACGGGCGCAAGGCTTCTCGGACGACTTCCGCGACGGTTACTTCCTGCCCATGCTCGGTTGCATCTGGTCCTGCCCCACCGACCAGATGCTGCAATTCCCGGTGGCGACCATGGTGCGCTTTTGCCACAACCACGGCCTGTTGCAGGTGGCCGACCGGCCCCAGTGGTGGACCGTCGAGGGCGGAGCGCGCGACTACGTGCACAAGATCACAGCCGGCATCGAGGACAAGCGCCTGAACTCACCGGTGCTGCTGGTCGAGCGCGAAGCCCAGGGCGTGCGCCTGACCAGCCGCCGGGAGGGCCATCTGCACACGGAAGTCTTCGACAAGGTCATCCTGGCCGGTCACTCGGACCAGTCGCTGGCGCTGCTGAGCCAGCCCAGCGAGGTCGAGCGCGACGTGCTGGGCGCGATCGCCTACCAACCCAACCGGGCCGTGCTGCACACCGACGAGTCGGTGCTGCCCACGCGCCGCCTGGCCTGGGCGGCCTGGAACTACGAGCGCGCCACCGATGCCGGCCGCGAGTCGGCGCAGGTGTGCCTGCATTACCTGCTGAACATGCTGCAGCCGCTGCCCTTCAAGCAATCGGTCATCGTCTCGCTCAACCCGGTGCGGCCCATCGATCCAGCCACCATCGTCGGCGAGTACGAGTACGCCCATCCCGTGTTCGACGCCGCGGCCATCCGAGCGCAGCAGGCGCTGCCCCGCCTGCAGGGCCAGCAGCACAGTTACTTCTGTGGCGCCTGGGCCGGCTATGGCTTCCATGAAGATGGCCTGAAATCAGGCTTACAAGCGGCCAGCCAGCTGCTGGCCGACTGGGCCGCGCAGGCCCAGGACGTACCGGCACCGGCGCTGGCA
>CANGYC010000052.1 GCA_947457975.1 Comamonadaceae bacterium
CGCCCCATCTCCCGAGGCCGCGTAGGAGCCCAGTCCCCTGGGCGATGGCTGCCCGTGCACGCGCCACCGAGGTGCACCACGAATCGCCGAGGGACTCGGCTCCTACGCGCGCTCGCTTCTGCGCAGCAGCGCCATGGCGCGGCGCATCAGCTCGGGCATGCGCATGCACAGCAGCGCGAGCATGGCCAGGTTGGCCAGGCCCAGGCCGCCCAGGAGCTGCGGCACCGACAGGCCCAGGCTCAGCAGGGCGCCAGCCAGGAGCGCGCTGGCGACCATGAAGAGCGCATTGAGCACGTTGTTGGCCGCCACCACCCGTGCGCGGTGCGTGGCGGGGCTGCGCAGCTGCATCAAGGCATAGAGCGGCACGCTGAAGAGGCCGGCGCTGGCGCTGAGCAGGAACAAGTCGGCCAGCACCCGCCAGTGCGTGGGCTGCGCCAGGAAGGCCCAGGCATCGAGCGCGGGGCTGGGCGACAGGCGCGGGGGCAGTCCCTGGCAGGCGGCATACAGGTCCATGCTGAACACCGTCATGCCCAACGCACCGAGCGGCACCAGGCCCAGCTCCAGGCGCCCGCGGCTGAAGATCTCGCACAGCAGCGAGCCCCCTGCAATGCCCAAGGAGAACATGAGCAGCAGCAGCGAGGCCACGCCTTCGCTGCCGTGCAGCACCTCCTTGGCCAACACTGGAAACTGGGCCAGGAACACCGCCCCAAAGAACCACAGCCAGCTGATGCCCAGCAGCGTGCTGAACAGCACGCTGTCCTGGCGCGCCAAGCGCAGATGGCTGAGCGTTTCGCGCCAGGCGTTCCAGTTGAGCTGGAGCGCCGGGTCGGTGGCCGGCAGGATGGGCACGAACTGCGCACTCAGCCGGCCGAGCAGGGCCAGGGCCAGGCAGGCGGTGGCCACGGCCGCGGGGCCCACCTCGGGCAGCGCGATCAGCAGGCCACCGGCCAGGTTGCCCAGCAGGATGGCGAGAAAAGTGCCCATCTCCACCAGGCCGTTGCCGCCGGTGAGTTCATGCTCCTCCAGCACCTGCGGCAGCAGCGCGTACTTGAGCGGCCCGAACACCGTGGAGTGCAGGCCCATGAGGAAGGTGCAGGCCAGCAGCAGCGCCGCCTGCAGGCCGGGCTGCGGGAGCAAGAAGCCTGCGGCGGCGGCGGCCATGATGGCAATCTCCAGGTTCTTCACGGCCCGGATCACCCGGCTTTTTTCCAGCTTGTCTGAGAGCTGGCCGCTGGTGGCCGAGCACAGCACGAAGGGCAGGATGAAGACCGCCCCGATCACCAGGCCGGCCAGGGCCGGCGGCAGCCAGGCCACCTGCAGCTGGTAGGTCACCAGCACGGTGAAGGCGAACTTGAAGAGGTTGTCGTTGGCCGCGCCCGCGAACTGCGTCCAGAAGAAGGGCGCAAAGCGCCGCTGGCGCATCAGCGCGAACTGGCTGGGGCGGGGGGGCGCCGCCGCAGCCTTGGCCTTGAGGTCCGGCGTGACGCTCACGCCGGGACCGTGGGTACCGCGGGCTGGGGCTCCTCGGTGCGCCCGTCGGGATGGCGGGCAAACCGACGCGGCTCGCGGCCATGCACGGGGGCGTGGTCGGGCCAGGGCCAGCCGCCGAACTCGGTGCGCTGGTAGTCCATGATGGCTTGGCGGATTTCGGTCTGTGTGTTCATCACGAAAGGGCCGTGCTGGGCCACTGGCTCGGCGATGGGCCGGCCCTGCAGCAACAGGAACTCCGCCTCGGTGGTGCCGCGGTTGTGCAGTTCTACAGTGGCATCGCCGCGCAGCTCGATGGCGGCGTGGCGGTCCAGGCCCTGTCCGGCAATGGCCACCTGCTGGCCCTTGAAGAAGTACAGCATGCGGCGCGTGCTGGCCTGTGCAGGCGGGAGGATCCAGCTGGCACCGGGCGCCAGGCGCAGGGTCCAGATGGCCACGTCGGCGTCGGCTTGCGCGGCCCAGGAATCCGGCGGCGGCGGCAGCGGCGCGCCTGCGCCGGCCAGCTGGCCGGCGACCACGGTGACGTCTACACCGCTGCCTTGCACCAGGCGCGGCACCTGGTGCGCCCAGAACATGGTGAAGTGCGGCGCCACCATCTTGAGCCGGCCCGGCAGGTTCAGCCAGATCTGGAAGAGCTCCAGCGGGTTGGCCGCCTGCGTGTCCAGTAGCGGGAACATCTCGGAATGCACGATGCCTTCGCCGGCGGTGAGCCACTGCACATCACCGCGCCCGAAGCGGGCGGCCGCACCCAGCGAGTCGGCGTGGTCGATCAGGCCTCGGCGCACGATGGTCACCGTCTCGAAGCCGCGGTGTGGGTGCGATGGAAAGCCGGGCACCGTGCGGCCGTGGTACATGCTCCAGCCGTCCTGGCGGCTGAAGTCCGAGCCCAGCTGCCGGCCCGCCAGCGAGGTGGCCGGGCCCATGTGGGGCGCGGCCACCGGGTAGGCGTCGTCGTGGTAGGCGCAAAAGAGAAAGGGATCGATGGTGGGCCAGGGAAAGCCCAGGGGCTGGGCGCCCAGGATGGGGGAGGAAGAGGTCATGCGGCGGGTCCTGAAAGCTGCCCGCGAGGTTAGCGCATTCGCGGTGCCCCTTTCAGAACAGCACGCGCGTCTTGATGGTGCCCGGCACCAGCGCCACCGCCTTGAGCGCGCCTTCGGGGTAGTGGGTGTCGATGTCGGTCACCACGTAGCCGATGTCGCCCCTAGTGTGAAGGTACTGCGCGGCGATGTTGATGTGCTGCGTCGAGAGCACCCGGTTGAGCTCGGACAGCACGCCCGGCACGTTGCGGTGGATGTGCAGCAGCCGGTGCTTGCCCGGGTGCGCGGGCAGCGCCACCTCCGGGAAATTCACCGAGGTGGTGGTGGTGCCGTTGTCGCTGTACTTGACGAGCTTGTCCGCCACCTCGCTGCCGATGTGGGCTTGCGCCTCCAGCGTGGAGCCGCCGATGTGCGGCGTGAGCAGGACGTTGTCCAGGCCGCGCAGTTCCGAGATGAACACCTCCTGGGCGCTGGCGGGCTCGGTGGGGAACACATCGATGGCAGCGCCGGTCAGGCGCCGCACGCGCAGGGCCAGCGCCAGGGGCTCGATATCCACCACGCGCCCACGCGAGGCATTGATCAGCACGCTGCCGGGCTTCATCTGGTCGAGCTCGCGCGCGCCGATCATCCATTCGGTGTCCGGCGTCTCGGGCACGTGCAGGCTGAGTACGTCCGACTGCGCCAGCAGCTCGGCCAGGTTCTGCACCTGGCGCGCATTGCCCAGCGGCAGCTTGGCCACCACGTCATGAAAGAGCACCCGCATGCCCAGCGCCTCGGCCAGCACCGACAGCTGCGTGCCAATGGCGCCATAGCCCACGATGCCCAGGGTCTTGCCGCGGATCTCGTGCGAATGCTCGGCCGTCTTGAGCCAGCGGCCGCTGTGCGCTGCGGCATTCTTCTCGGGAATGCCGCGCAGCAGCAGGATGGCCTCTGCCAGTACCAGTTCAGCCACCGAGCGGGTGTTGGAATAGGGCGCATTGAATACGGCAATGCCGCGCGCACCGGCGGCCAGCAGGTCCACCTGGTTGGTGCCGATGCAAAAGCAGCCCACAGCGGCCAGGCGGGGCGCGTGCGCGAGCACCTGCTCGCTGAGCTGCGTGCGCGAGCGGATGCCCAGAAAGTGCACCTCGGGCAGCAGGGCCTGCAGCTCTGCCTCGTCTGGCGCGCCAGTCAGGCGTTGGATCTGGCAGTAGCCGGCCGCCTCGATGGCCTGCACCGCCGAGGCGTGGATGCCTTCGAGCAGCAGGAAGCGGATCTTCGTTTTGTCCAGCGAGGTCTTGGCGATGGCGGTCATGCCGCAGTCTGCGGCCGCCCGCTGTGGTGGCATGCAAACGCCCGCCGATGCCTGCTGTCATCGCGGTGCGCGCGCGCCCACGGGGCCCCCGCCTACAGCTCTGGTCCCGCCGTGGGTCGCCTCAGCCGCGCGGCCGCACGCTCACGTCGGCGCTGAGGATGTCCTCGACCTGGCCACCGATGTCCACGCGCAAGGCGCCCGAGGCCGAGACACCCAGGGCCCGGCCCTGGCGTCCATCGGACAGCTGCACCTCGCGCCCGGCCAGCAGGTCGCGGCGTGCAAAGCGCTCGGTGAAGGCGGCAAAGCCCTGCTGTTCAAAGCACTGCAGCGCGCGCACCAGCGGTGCTGCGACGGCGGCCAAGGCGGCAGGGGCGTCCAGCAGGGGTGCGGCTTCCTGCAGCCAGGCGGGAGCCTGCGCGGCCATGGCCTGGCCGGGCGAGGGCGGGGGCACCCACGCGGGTGCGGGCCGGCACACGTTGATGCCCACGCCCACGATCACATAGCGGGCGCTGCCTACGCTGGCGGTTTCCACCAAAATGCCGGCGAGCTTGGCGCTGTCCAGCCAGAGGTCGTTGGGCCACTTCAGGCGGATGTCGGCGCCCGAGGCTTGGGCCAGGCTGTCGGCCAGGCTCGTGCCCACGGCCAGCGAGAGGCCGCCCCAGTCGGCCGGGCTCATCACCAGGCCCAGCGAGAAGGTCAGTGCCGAGCCGGGCGGGGTGTGCCACTGGCGGCCCAGGCGGCCGCGGCCGGCGGTCTGGCGCTCGGCCACCAGCAAGGTGGGCTCGGTCTGGCCCGCGCGGCAGCGGCGCATGAGCTCGGTGTTGCTGGAGTCGATCTCGGGCAGCACCTCCACGGTGAAGCCCGGCAGTGCAGGGGCCACGGCCTCCCAGATGGCCTCAGCCGGCCAGCGCAGCGGTGCTTGGGCAAGCCCCATGGCGGCGCTCAGTCCTTGCTCTTTTTCTTGGACTTACGCTTGGCCTTTTCCTTGGCCTTCAGTTTGACTTTGGCCTTGGCCTTGTCTTTGCCCTTGGTTTTTTGCTCGGGCTTGTCTTTGGGCGCCAGCAGCGTGCCGCGGCAGCCGGGCGCGCCGCACCAGCAGGGGTACTCGGCCAGGAGCTTCTTGGTGTAGGGCGCGTCGATGATCAGCCCGTAGTCATAAAAAAGCTCTTGACCGGTGGGGATGTTGCGCAGCGCCTTGATGAAGACGCGGCCTTCCTGCTCGTCGGCTTCGCAGTTGGGCGCGCAGCTGTGGTTGATCCAGCGCGAGGAGTTGCCGCCGTGCTTGGCGTCGATCACGTGCTTTTCGTCCACATGAAAGTAGAAGGTGTGGTTGGGGTCCTTGGGGTCGTGCGGATGGCGGCGCAGCGCTTCCTTCCAGCTGATGACCTCGCCCACGTATTCAATCAGCACCTCGCCTTCGGCCAGGTCTTGCACCGCAAACACGCCCTTGCCATGCACGCCCGAGCGCCGCGTCTGGATGCGACGGCCTGGAACCGCTGCAGCGGCGCCGGCCGTGGGGGCCTGGGACTTGGAAGAGCTGTTTTTGGGCACGATGGGAATTTTGGTATGGTTAATTAGGCAGGCGCGCGCGAGCGTGTGTGCGTGCGCGCGAGGCGGCATTGTAGGGGCCGGTCCCCACAGCCAGCGCAACCCAGACAAGGCGAGACGATGCGCAATCGGCTCGCGAACCAGCAAAGTGGTGACGAAGATGAAGACATTGGTGATTGCAGAAAAGCCCTCGGTGGCCCAGGACATCGTGCGGGCCCTGACCCCCAGCGAGGGCAAGTTCGAGAAGCAGGACGAGTTCTTCGAGAACGAGGCATGGATCGTCACCTCGGCCGTGGGCCACCTGGTGGAGATCCAGGCGCCAGAGGAGTTCGACGTCAAGCGCGGCAAGTGGAGCTTTGCCAACCTGCCTGTCCTTCCGCCCTTCTTCGACCTCAAGCCCATCGAGAAAACCAAGGGCCGGCTCAACGCCATCGTCAAGCTGGCCAAGCGCAAGGACGTGGGCGCTTTTGTCAATGCCTGCGACGCGGGCCGCGAAGGCGAGCTGATCTTTCGCCTGATCCAGCAGTACGCCAAGGCCAAGCAGCCGGTCAAGCGCTTGTGGCTGCAGTCCATGACGCCGGCGGCCATCCGTGAAGGCTTCGATAAGCTGCGCACCGACGCACAGATGCTGCCTCTGGCCGATGCCGCGCGTTGCCGCTCCGAGGCCGACTGGCTGGTGGGCATCAATGGCACGCGGGCCATGACGGCCTTCAATTCGCGCGATGGTGGCTTTTTCCTCACCACCGTGGGCCGGGTGCAAACGCCCACGCTGTCGGTGGTGGTCGAGCGCGAGGAAAAGATCCGCAAGTTTGTGAGCCGCGACTACTGGGAAATCCATGCCAGCTTTGCCGCCCAGGCGGGCGAGTACGCAGGCAAGTGGTTCGACCCGCAGTGGCGGCCCGCCCCTGGCGAGGCCGACGAGAAAGACAAGGAGCAGCGCGCTGACCGCCTGTGGTCCGAGCGCGAGGCGCAGGCCGTGGTGGACGCCGTGCGCGGCAAGACGGCCACGGTCACGGAAGAGTCCAAGCCCACCACCCAGGCCTCGCCGGGCCTGTTTGACCTGACCACGCTGCAGCGCGAGGCCAACGGGCGTTTTGGTTTTTCGGCCAAGACCACGCTGGCGCTGGCCCAGAGCCTGTATGAGCGCCACCAGGCCCTGACCTATCCGCGCACCGACTCCAAGTACCTGCCGGAAGACTACCTGCCGGTGGTCAAGCAGACCCTGGAGTCGATTGCCGATAGCAGCCTCAAGCACCTGGCCCCGCATGCGCTGACGGCGCTGAACAACAGCTACGTCAAGCCCCTGAAGAAGGTGTTCGACAACGCCAAGGTGTCAGACCACTTCGCCATCATCCCCACCGGCAAGATGCCCACGGGCCTCTCAGATGCCGAGCAAAAGCTCTACGACTTCGTGGTGCGCCGCTTCATGGCCGTGTTCTTCCCCAGCGCCGAGTACCTGGTGACCACGCGCATCTCGCAGGTGGGCCCGCACCACTTCAAGACCGAGGGCAAGGTGCTGGTCAAGCCGGGCTGGCTGGCCATTTACGGCAAGGACGCGGCCGATGAGCTGGCCGACGCCAAGGACGGCGACAAGGGCCAGCCCCTGGTGCCGGTGCAGCCCGGCGAGCAGGTGGCCACCGACAGCGCCGAGGCCCGGGGCCTGAAGACACGCCCGCCGGCGCGCTACAACGAAGGCACCCTGCTGCGCGCCATGGAGACCGCTGGCAAGGAGATCGAAGACGAGGAGCTGCGCGAGGCCATGCAGGAAAAAGGCCTGGGCACCCCGGCCACGCGTGCGGCCACCATTGAGGGCCTGATTGCTGAGAAATACATGCTGCGCGAAGGCCGCGACCTCATTCCCACGGCCAAGGCCTTCCAGCTCATGACCTTGTTGCGCGGCCTGGGCGTGGAAGAGCTCTCCCGCGCCGACCTCACCGGTGAGTGGGAGCACAAGCTGGCCCAGATGGAAAAAGGCCAGCTCAGCCGCGAGCAGTTCATGGCCGAGATCAACGCCATGACCGAAAAGCTCGTGGCCAAGGCCAAGGGCTACGACAAGGACACCATTCCCGGCGACTACGCCACCTTGCAGACGCCCTGCCCCAACTGCGGCGGCGTCATGAAGGAAAACTACCGCCGCTACACCTGCACCGGCAAAACTGGCGAGGGCGAGGGCTGCGGCTTTTCCTTCGGCAAGACGCCGGCCGGCCGCACCTTCGAGGCGGCCGAGGTCGAGCAGTTCCTGCGTGAGCGCAAGATCGGCCCGCTGGAGGGTTTTCGCTCCAAGGCCGGCTGGCCCTTCACGGCGGAGATGGTCATCAAGTGGGACGAGGACAGCAAGAACTACAAGCTGGAGTTCGACTTCGGCAGCGACGACGCGGCAGAAACCGGCGAGATCGTGGACTTTGCCGGCAGCACCTCGCTGGGGGCCTGCCCCAAGTGCGGCGCGGCCGTGCACGAGCACGGCAAGAACTATGTGTGCGAGAAGTCGGTGCCCACCGCGGCCCAGCCCACGCCCAGCTGCGATTTCAAGACCGGCCAGATCATCCTGCAGCAGCCGGTGGAGCGCGAGCAGATGCACAAGCTCCTGACCACCGGCAAGACGGACATGCTCGAGAAGTTCGTCTCCACGCGCACGCGCCGCGGCTTCAAGGCCATGCTGGCCTGGGACGCCGAGGCGGGCAAGGTGAATTTCGAATTCGCGCCCTCGAAGTTTCCGCCGCGCAAGCCGGCTGGCACGGGCACGGTGAAGACGCCCTTCGGCAAGAAGGTGGCGGTCAAGGCGCCGGCCAAGGCTGCGGCCAAGAAAGTAGCCGCCAAGAAGGCGCCGGCCAAGTCGGCGGCTCCCAAGGCGCCGCGCAAGGCCACGGCAGCTTCGAGCCTGCAGCCCAGCGCGGCCCTGGCCGCGGTGATCGGCAGCGAGCCGGTGGCGCGCACCCAGGTGATCAAGAAGCTGTGGGACTACATCAAGGCCCAGGGCCTGCAGGACGCCAGCAACAAGCGTGCGATCAACGCCGATGCCAAGCTGCTGGCGGTGTTCGGTAAGCCCCAGGTGACCATGTTTGAGCTCGCCGGCATTGTCGGCAAACACCTGGGTTGAAGAGGCTTACAGGCTGTCGTGCTGTCCTGAAAAGCGCACCGTGATCCGCGTCCCTGGCCAGGGCGCGGGTCGGTTGCAGCTGTCGATGCTGACCTGCGCGTCGTGCTGCTGCGCGATCTCGGCGACGATGGCCAGGCCCAGGCCCGAGCCGTCCACGTTGGTGCCTAACGCGCGGTAAAAGGGCTGGAACACCAGCTCACGCTCGGCCTGCGGTATGCCGGGGCCGGTGTCCTCCACCAGCAGCACCAGCACGCCGCTGAAGCGGTCGGTCAGGATGTGCGTGGTCACCTGGCCGCCCTCGGGGGTGTAGTTGATGGCGTTGTCGATCAGGTTGCGCACCATCTCCTTGAGCAGGGTGCCGTTGGCCTCGAGCTGGCTGGGTTTTTCGCCCGGCTCAGGGCCTTCGTAGCCCAGGTCGATCTGCTTGTCGAGCGCGCGGGGCAGCGACTCTTGGAGGGCCTCCGAGACCACGTTCACCAGGTCCACGCGCTGCTTGGCCAGGCTTCTGCCCGCGGTTTCGGCGCGCGCCAGGGCCAGCAGCTGGTTGACGGTGTGCGTGGCGCGCACGCTGGCCCGGCCGATCTGCTTGAGCGATTTCTTCAGGTCTTCTGCGCTGGTCTCGCGCTGTGCGAGGTCGGCTTGCATGCGCAGCCCCGCCAGCGGCGTCTTGAGCTGGTGCGCCGCGTCGGCCAGAAAGCGTTTTTGGGTGCTCAGCGACACCTTCAGGCGGCTGAGCAGGTCGTTGATGGAGGACACCAGCGGCGCCACCTCCTCGGGCACCACACTTTCATCGAGCGGGCTCATGTCGTCGGCCTTGCGGGCGCGGATGCGCCGCTCGAGCTGGGCCAGCGGCCGGATGCCGCGCACCAGGGCCAGCCACACCAGCAGCACCGCCAGCGGCAGGGTGACGAACTGCGGCACCATCACGCCCTTGACGATCTCGGTGGCCAGGGTCTCGCGCTTTTCCAGCGTCTCGGCCACCTGGATCAGCAGCACCTCGGGCTGCGGTGTGTCCAGCGCCACCCAGGCATAGGCCATGCGCACGTCCTCGCCCTGGATGGTGTCGTAGCGCAGGCGCACGTCGCCGTCGAGCACCGGCCCGGTCTCGGTCGGCTGGGGCAGGTCGAATTCGCCACCCAACACCTCGCCGCTGACTTTGCGCACCTGGTAATACAAGAGATCGCTGTCGTCGGCACGCAGGATCTCGCGCGCCGGTGCCGGCAGGGAAAAACTCACCCGCCCTTCGCGTACTGCCACCAGTTTGGCCAGGGCCTGAACGTTGTATTCAAGGGCGCGGTCGAAGGGCTTGCCAGCGATGTTCTGCGCCACCAGCCAGGTCAGGGCCAGGCTGATCGGCCACAGCAGCAGCAGCGGCGTGAGCATCCAGTCCAGGATCTCACCGAAGAGGCTGCGCTTTTCGCGCTGGAAGATCCTCAAGGCCGATCCTCAGCGCCGGCGAGCACGGGCAATGTGAAGGCCACCGGGGTCAGGTGATTTTTTCCAGGCAGTAGCCCAGGCCTCGCACGGTGGCGATGCGGATCGGGCCCTTCTCGATCTTCTTGCGCAGGCGGTGGATGTAGAGCTCGATGGCGTTGTTGCTCACCTCTTCGCCCCACTCGCACAGGCGCTCGACCAGCTGGTCTTTGCTCACCAGGCGGCCAGCGCGTTGTAGCAGCACCTCCAGCAGGCCCAGCTCGCGGGCCGAGAGTTCGACCATGTGCCCATCGATGGTGGCCACGCGCCCGGCCTGGTCGTAGACCAGGGGGCCGTGCTTGATGGTGCTGGTGGCCCCGCCCATGCCGCGGCGCGAAAGGGCGCGCACGCGCGCCTCGAGCTCCTGCAGCGAAAAAGGTTTGGCCATGTAGTCGTCGGCACCGTAGTCCAGGCCTTTGACGCGCTCTTCGATGCTGTCGGCGGCCGTGAGAATGAGCACCGGCATCACCGAGCCACGGGCGCGCAGGCGCTTGAGCACCTCCAGCCCATGCATGCGCGGCAGGCCCAGGTCGAGGATGAGCAGGTCGAATTCGCTGTTGGTCACCAGGGCGGTGTCGGCCTCGGTGCCGCTGGCCACATGGTCCACCGCCGCTCCGGAGGCCCGCAGGGTGCGCAGCAGACCGTCGGCCAGCACCTGGTCGTCTTCGGCAATGAGAATTCGCATGACAGTCTCCTCGGGTCGTTCTTGTCCGCCTTGGCCGCAGCGAAAGAGGGCCTTCGCCGCCTGCGGTGTGTGTGGATGTCGCCCTGCTTGAAATTCTAGGCCTTTGCTCGCGCTTGAGGGGCGGTCTTGAGGGCGTGGCCGCGCAGACGGCGCTGGCCCAGCTGCTCAGGGCTCGTAACTGCCGGCGTAGGCCTCCAGCCCCAGTGTCACCACCGTGGAGACGTCGGGCCCCACGGCCTGCGTGAACTCGGACTGGGCCTGCGCCACCGCGCGGCGAAAGGCCTCCAGCCAGGCCAGGCCTGTGTCGGTGAACAGCACCTGCCGGGCACGGCGGTCCTGTGGGTCGGCCTCGCGCCGCACCAGGCCCCAGGCCTCGCACTGGTCGACCAGGTCGCCCATGGCCTGTTTGCTCATGCCGGCGCTCAGGGCCAGTTCGGTCAAGCGCGAGCCCTGCACCGCCAGGTGGCGCGTGATGTGGATGTGGGCCGCGCCAATCTGCTCTCGCGCTGCCAGGTTCGACAGCGCCAGGGGCACCTGCGCGTCGCTGGCCATCAGCTGCAGCACCCGCGCATCGAAACGCCGCAGGGCATGGCCCAGCAGGCGGCCGAGGTGGGTCAAGCGCCAATGGTGGGCGCCGTCGGACGCTGGGGCGGGGTCGGGATTGGGCATCCGTAAATGGTAAGGCAAACTGACCAAAAAGCGGGTTTACTTCCCGATATGCGCTGCTAAAGTACTGGTCATACATCCAGCCTGTGCTTTC
>CANGYC010000053.1 GCA_947457975.1 Comamonadaceae bacterium
AAGCAGTACCACTCCATCAAGCCCTACCTCGTGAACGACACGCTGCCGCCGGAAAAAGAGCGCCTGCAGTCGCCTGAGGAGCGCGACGAGCTCAACGGTCTTTACGAGTGCATTCTGTGCGCCAGCTGCTCCACCAGCTGCCCCTCGTTCTGGTGGAACCCCGACAAGTTCGTGGGCCCCGCAGGTTTGTTGCAGGCTTACCGCTTCATCGCGGACAGCCGCGACCAAGACACGGCCGGTCGCCTGGACAACCTGGAAGACCCGTACCGCCTGTTCCGCTGCCACACCATCATGAACTGCGTCGATGTTTGCCCCAAAGGGTTGAACCCCACCAAGGCCATCGGCAAGATCAAAGAACTGATGGTGCGTCGCGCCGTCTGATGCACCACAACAGGACGCACCCCCAGCCATCATGACCCTCAGCATGGCCGATGAACTTCTCGATGAGCTCGATGCCGCGGCGCCCCTGAGCGAGCGCGGTCTCAGCAAGCTGCGCTGGCGTTGCCGTCGCGGCCTGTTGGAAAACGACCTCTTCATCGAGCGCTTCTTCAACGAGCGCGGTGAGCAGGTCACTGTCAGCGAAGCCAAAGGGCTCGATGCTTTAATGAATTTGTCAGACAACGATCTGCTGGACCTGCTGCTCCAGCGCAAACAGCCGCAAGAGCTGGAAGACCACGGTGCGTCATCGGCTGAGGCACTGGACGTTTTAATCAAGTTGCGCAGGCCCCACCCGCCCCGTGCGACCGCCGTATGAAGCCCTGGATGTCGAGAAAAAAGGAACTGCAATGAAACTCGCGGACAACAAAGCCACCCTATCGTTCAGCAACGGCAGCGCCAGCGTCGAGATGCCGGTCTACAAGGGCAGCGTGGGCCCGGATGTGATCGACATCCGCAAGCTCTACGCCCAGACCGGCATGTTCACCTACGACCCGGGTTTCCTGTCGACCGCCTCCTGCCAGTCGGCCATCACCTTCATCGACGGCGACAAGGGCGAGCTGCTGTACCGCGGCTACCCCATCGAGCAGTTGGCCGTGAACTGCGACTTCCTGGAAACCTGCCACCTGCTGCTTTACGGTGAGCTGCCCAATGGGGCCCAGAAAAGCGACTTCGTCAACCGCGTGACCTACCACACCATGGTCAACGAGCAGATGCAGTTCTTCCTGCGGGGCTTTCGCCGCGATGCCCACCCCATGGCCGTGCTGACGGGCCTGGTGAGCGCCATGTCGGCCTTCTATCACGACAGCACCGACATCAACAATCCGCAGCATCGCGAGATTGCCGCCATCCGCCTGATCGCCAAGATGCCCACCCTGGTGGCCATGGCCTACAAGTACGGCGTGGGCCAGCCCTATATGTACCCCCGCAATGACCTGTCCTACGCCGGCAACTTCCTGCGCATGATGTTCGGCACCCCCTGCGAGGACTACAAGGTCAACCCCGTGCTCGAGCGTGCGATGGACCGCATCTTCACCCTGCACGCAGACCACGAGCAAAACGCCTCCACGTCCACCGTGCGCCTGTGCGGCTCCTCGGGCACCAACCCGTTTGCCGCCATCGCGGCCGGTGTGGCCTGCCTCTGGGGCCCGGCCCACGGCGGCGCCAACGAAGCCTGCCTGAACATGCTGGAAGACATCCAGAAAATGGGCGGCGTGGCCAAGGTGGGTGACTTCATGAACCAGGTCAAGGACAAGAACTCGGGCGTCAAGCTCATGGGTTTTGGCCACCGCGTCTACAAGAACTACGACCCCCGTGCCAAGCTCATGCAGGAAACCTGTAACGAAGTGCTGCAGGAGCTGGGCCTGGAGAACGACCCGCTGTTCAAGCTGGCCAAGGAACTGGAAAAGATCGCCCTGGAAGACGACTACTTCGTGCAGCGCAAGCTCTACCCGAACGTGGACTTCTACTCCGGCATCGTGCAGCGCGCCATCGGCATCCCGGTGAACCTGTTCACCGGCATCTTCGCCCTGGCTCGCACCGTGGGCTGGATTGCGCAGCTCAACGAGATGATCGGCGACCCCGAATACAAGATTGGCCGCCCCCGCCAGCTCTTCACTGGTGCTACCGCCCGCACGGTCAAGCCCATCGCCCAGCGCTGAACGGCGACCCGGTGACCCGAAAGCCCGCCTCGGCGGGCTTTTTTGCGCCTGTGCACACCCGCGCAGTGGAGAGCCGGCATCGACCGGGCATGCCAGCCATCTCTTTAGGAGAGCGCGGTTCCTCGCGTAACCCGGGCAAAATGAAGAGTCTTCGCCAACGGCGATGACTAACCCATGAAAAGCTCCGAACGCAACTTTGCCCGCCGCATGGACCTGACCTCGCTGCAGCTCTTTGTAGCGGTGTGCGAACTCGGGAGCATCGGGAAGGCGGCCGAGCGGGAATTCATTGCCGCCTCCGCCATCAGTAAGCGGCTGACGGAGCTCGAAGCCACGGTGGGCACGCAACTGCTCTACCGCCACACTCGGGGCGTGGACCTGACCCCCGCGGGGGAGAGCCTGCTGCACCATGCCCGCTCGGTGCTGTTCAGCCTGGAGAAGATGCAGGGTGAGCTCAGCGAGTACGCCGACGGGGTGCGCGGCCATGTGCGGGTGCACGCCAGCATCTCGGCCATCGTGCAGTTCTTGCCCGAAGACCTGGGCGCCTTCATCCGCCAGCACGACGAGGTGAAGATCGACCTGGAAGAACACCTGAGCTCCGAGGTGGTGCGCGCCGTGCAGGAAGGTGCGGCGGACCTGGGCATCTGCAATGCGAGCACCCCCCAGGGCGAGCTGCAGAGCCTGCCCTACCGGCACGACCGGCTGGCGCTCATCGTGCCGCGCGGCCATGCGCTGGCCCATTGGCCGAGCGTGGCCTATGCCGACACGCTGGACCACGACCAGGTCGGCCTGCACTCGACCAGCTCCATTTACCTGGCCCTGCGACAGGCGGCCGAGCAGGCCGGCCGCACCATCAAGCTGCGCATCCACGTGACCAGTCTGGACGCCATGTGCCGCATGATCGATAACGGCCTGGGCGTGGGCGTGATGCCGCAGCGCGCCTTCGAGCTGATGCACGGCGTCGGCCAGTTGGCCTGCGTGCCCCTGTCAGACCCCTGGGCCGAGCGGGCGCTGCACATGGTGGCCCGCGATTTTTCCACCCTGCCCGTGACGGCGCGGCTGCTGGTCGAGCACCTGCAGCCCCATCCCGCCCCCGAGGCCGCCCTGCAGGCGGCAGCCTAGAATTCACCGCTTTTTTCACCAACCGCGAGCCACGCACAAGGACCACCATGGTACGCACGCTCTACGACAAGATCTGGGACGAACACGTTGTTCACACCGAGGAAGACGGCACCGCCGTCCTCTACATCGACCGCCATCTGGTGCACGAAGTGACCAGCCCCCAGGCTTATGAAGGCCTGCGCCAGGCCAACCGCAAGGTCTGGCGCGTGAGCTCCGTGGTGGCCACGGCCGACCACAACACGCCGACCACCGGGTGGGAACTGGGCTACGACGGCATCACCGACCCGGTGAGCAAGGAGCAGATCGTCACGCTGGACGCCAACATCAAGGCCTTCGGCTCCGCGGCCTTCTTTCCCTTTCTGTCCAAGCGCCAGGGCATCGTGCACGTGATCGGACCTGAGAGCGGCGCCACCCTGCCCGGCATGACGGTGGTCTGTGGCGACTCCCACACCTCCACGCACGGGGCTTTCGGGGCGTTGGCGCATGGCATCGGCACCTCGGAAGTCGAGCACGTGCTGGCCACGCAGACCCTGCTGGCCAAGAAGGCCAAGAATCTGCTCATCAAGGTTGAGGGCCAGGTTACCAAGGGCGTGACCGCCAAGGACATCGTGCTGGCCATCATCGGCAAGATCGGCACGGCCGGCGGCACCGGCTACACCATCGAATTCGCAGGCTCGGCCATCCGTGGCCTGTCGATGGAAGGCCGCATGACGCTGTGCAATATGGCCATCGAGGCCGGCGCGCGCGCGGGCCTGGTGGCCGTGGACGACAAGACCATCGATTACGTCAAGGGCCGGCTGCTCTCGCCCACGGGAGTGGAATGGGACCAGGCCGTGGCCTACTGGAAAACGCTGCAGTCGGATGCAGACGCCAAGTTTGACGCCGTGGTGGAACTGGACGCCACCCGCATCCTGCCGCAGGTGACCTGGGGCACCTCGCCTGAAATGGTGCTGGGCGTGGATGGCATCGTGCCCGACCCGGACAAGGAAAAGGACGCCGGCAAGCGCGCTTCCATCGAGCGGGCGCTGACCTACATGGCCCTGCAGCCGGGCAAACCCCTGAGCGACATCTTCGTGGACAGGGTGTTCATCGGCTCCTGCACCAACAGCCGCATCGAGGACATGCGCGAAGCTGCTGCCATCGTGAAAAAACTGGGCCAGAAGGTGGCCAAGAACGTCAAGCAGGCCCTGGTGGTGCCCGGCTCTGGCCTGGTCAAGGAGCAGGCTGAGCGCGAAGGCCTGGACCAGATCTTCAAGGCCGCCGGCTTTGAGTGGCGCGAACCCGGCTGCTCCATGTGCCTGGCCATGAACGCCGATCGGCTCGAGGCTGGTGAGCGCTGCGCCTCTACCAGCAACCGCAACTTCGAAGGCCGGCAAGGCGCTGGCGGCCGCACCCACCTGGTGAGCCCGGCCATGGCGGCCGCAGCCGCCATCCACGGCCATTTTGTCGACGTGCGCAAGTTCGCCTAAAGCCCGGGAGTCAGACCATGCAGAAATTCACCCTTCACAAAGGCCTGGTGGCCCCGATGGACCGCGCCAACGTGGACACCGACGCCATCATCCCCAAGCAGTTCCTCAAATCCATCCGCAAGACGGGCTTTGGCCCCCACCTGTTCGACGAGTTGCGCTACCTGGACGAAGGCTACCCAGGCCAGGACCCGGCCAGCCGCAAACCCAACCCAGACTTCGTGCTGAACCAAGCCCGCTACCAGGGTGCCAGCATTTTGCTGGCACGCAAGAACTTCGGCTGCGGCTCTTCGCGCGAGCACGCGCCCTGGGCGATCGATCAGTACGGCTTTCGCGCCGTGATTGCGCCGAGCTTTGCCGACATCTTCTTCAACAACTGCTTCAAGAACGGCTTGCTGCCCATCGTGCTGCCTGAGTCCGTCGTGGCCAAGCTCTTCGACGCGGTGGCGGCCTTCCCCGGCTTTGAGCTGACCATCGACCTCGAGCGCCAGGTCGTTGTGCAGCCACAGGGCGAAGAAATCCCCTTTGAAGTGAACTCTTTCCGCAAGTACTGCCTCTTGAACGGCCTGGACGACATTGGTCTGACGCTGCGCCACAAAGACAAGATCGCCGCCTTCGAGGCCGAGCGCCTGGCCACCAAGCCCTGGCTGGCGCATACCGCGCCCGGCGCCTGAGCTCTTTAGGAAACCCCGCATGAAAATCGCAGTTCTCCCCGGTGACGGCATCGGCACCGAAATCGTCGCCGAGGCCGTCAAGGTCCTGAACGTTCTGGGCCTGAAGTTCGAGATGGAGCAGGCCCTGGTGGGCGGCGCCGCCTACGAGGCCCACGGCCACCCCCTGCCCGATAGCACCCTGAAGCTGGCCAAGGAGGCCGACGCGGTGCTCTTCGGCGCGGTGGGTGACTGGAAATACGACAAGCTCGACCGGCCCTTGCGCCCAGAGCAGGCCATCCTGGGCCTGCGCAAGAACCTGGGGCTGTTCGCCAACTTCCGTCCGGCCATCTGCTACGAGCAGCTGGTGGGGGCCTCGAGCCTCAAGCCCGAGCTGATCGCCGGCCTGGATATCCTGATCATCCGCGAGCTGACCGGTGACATCTACTTCGGCCAGCCGCGCGGCCGCCGCGTGGCCACCGACGGGCACTTCCCCGGCGCTGAAGAAGCCTTCGACACCATGCGCTACTCCAAGCCGGAGATCGAGCGCATCGCGCACGTGGCCTTCCAGGCCGCCCGCAAGCGGAGCAAAAAGGTCACCAGCGTGGACAAGGCCAACGTGCTGGAGACCTTCCAGTTCTGGAAGGACGTGGTCACCGAGGTGCACGCCCAGTACCCCGATGTGGAACTGCAGCACATGTACGTGGACAACGCCGCCATGCAATTGGTCAAGGCGCCCAAGGCCTTCGACGTGGTGGTGACCGGCAACATGTTCGGCGACATCTTGTCGGACGAGGCGTCCATGCTGACCGGCTCCATCGGCATGCTGCCCTCGGCCAGCCTGAACACGAAGAACCAGGGCTTGTATGAGCCCAGCCACGGCAGCGCCCCCGACATCGCCGGCAAGGGCGTGGCCAACCCGCTGGCCACCATCCTGAGCGCGGCCATGATGCTGCGCTTTTCGCTGAACCAGCCTGATGCGGCAGACCGCATCGAGGCGGCAGTGAAAAAGGTGCTGACCCAAGGTCTGCGCACGCCCGACATCTACAGCGAGGGCACCACCCGGGTGGGCACGCGCGAGATGGGCGAGGCGGTGGTCAAGGCGCTGGGCTGAACGGGCCCTTCTCCCCGAAAACCGCGCCTGTGTGCGCGGTTTTTTTCATGGGCGGGTCAGACGCTGCCTCGGGCATCAACCCAGCCCGCCTCCAGCCAGTGCCAGCGCCCGGCCACGATGGGCCAGGGAATCAGGCGCGTCGGCGTGCCCGGCGGCAGGATGGGCTCGGTACCGTGGTCGATCCACTCGCCGCTGGCCTGTACCGACGCCAGCGCCGAGGGGGGCAAGGGCTCGCCCGCGCGGGCAGAGATGCTGCCCGCCTGCCAGCAAGCAGCCGCTGTCCAGCCCGTCGTGCCGGGGCCGGAGAGGCGGTCATGCACGCTGCCCCAGAGCCGTCCACGCACGCGCTCACGCACGGCACGCAGGCGGCGCTCGGTGGCCTGAAGGTCGCGGGTGTATATCGAATCCTGGCCCAGGAAGTTGTCAAACAGCACACAGGCAGCGGGGTGCTCGGCCAGCGCTTGCTCCAGGAGGGCATGGGCATCGGCCTGCCAGACATCCAGCCGCACGCCGTGACGCGCCAGGGCTGCGCCGTGGTTGAAGCGGAACAGCCGACCGGCCCAGGGATCGATGTCCACCAGCAGCACGCGCTCAAAGCGGGCCAAAAAGCGCGACGACATCATCCAGCCCGCGCTGCCGCCCAGCAGCACCAGTTCATGGGGCCAAGCAGCACCCGCAGGAAGGCCCAGCAACCAATCCTCCAGCCGCTGGCGCGTAGCGGCCCAGCGCCGACGGGCCAGGAAGGCGCGTGCGTGCCAGTGCCAGTCGGATGCAGAGCTCATGAGGGCGCATGGTAGCTTCAGAGTGGCCCGCGCTGTAAGTTCCAGCCAAGCCCATCCACTACAATCTATCCCCATGTTTGCCGCCCGCCTGTTCCTCCAGAACCTTGCAGCCCCCGCTCAGGCGGCTGCTGGCGCACGCGCAATCACCCTCAAAACCACGACCACCATCAAGGGCTGACCCAGCTCCGGTTCGTCGTGCGCCCTCCCCGGCCAGACGAGCCGGGCAAAACAGCCAGGCGTGGCACTGTTTAACTTTGAAAGGGCGTTGAAATGAGCAAGTTGGTAGGTTTGGTCGGCTGGCGCGGCATGGTCGGCTCGGTCCTGATGGACCGCATGGTGCAAGAAAAAGACTTCGACCTGATCGAGCCGGTCTTCTTCTCCACCTCCAACACCGGTGGCAAGGCCCCGGCGATGGCCAAGAACGAGACCACGCTGCAAGACGCAAACAACATCGCCGCGCTCAAGCGCTGCGAGATCATCATCACCTGCCAGGGCGGCGACTACACCAAAGAGGTGTACCCCAAGCTGCGCGCCGCTGGCTGGACGGGCCACTGGATCGACGCCGCCTCCTCGCTGCGCATGGCCGATGACGCGGTCATCATCCTCGACCCCGTCAACCGCCATGTGATCGACCAGGCCCTGGCCCAGGGTGGCCGCAACTGGATCGGTGGCAACTGCACGGTCAGCCTCATGCTCATGGGCCTGGGCGGCCTGTTCCAGCACGGTCTGGTGGAGTGGATTTCGGCCATGACCTACCAGGCCGCCTCGGGTGCGGGCGCGCAGAACATGCGCGAACTGCTCTCGCAGATGGGCGCCCTGCACGATGCCGTGAAGGCCGAGCTGGCCGATCCGGCCTCGGCCATCCTCGACATCGACCGCAAGGTGGCCGCCACCATGCGCGATGCCGCATTCCCCACCAAGAACTTCCGGGGCGCCGCCTTGGCTGGCAGCCTGATCCCCTGGATCGACGTGCCGGTGGAGCACGGCCAGAGCAAGGAAGAGTGGAAAGGCGGCGCCGAGTGCAACAAGATCCTGGGCAATGCTCCCTTCCGCAGCGCGGGCTCCATCCCGATCGACGGCATGTGCGTGCGCATCGGCGCCATGCGCTGCCACAGCCAGGGCCTGACCATCAAGCTCAAGAAAGATGTGCCGCTCGATGAGGTCAGCCAGATCATCGCCCAGGCCAACGCCTGGGTGAAGGTGGTGCCCAACGACCGAGAGATCACCGAGCGCGAGCTCACCCCCGCCGCTGTGACGGGCACGCTCACGGTGCCCGTGGGTCGCCTGCACAAGCTGGCCATGGGCCCCGAGTACCTGGGTGCCTTCACGGTGGGCGACCAGCTGCTCTGGGGTGCCGCCGAGCCGCTGCGCCGCATGCTGCGCATCCTGCTGGAGGCCTGATGCGCCTGGGCGGCCCGGGACTGCACGCCAGCCGCAGCATGGCCATCGGCCTGCTGAGCCTGGCCTGCGCCCTGGGCACGGCCCATGCCCAGGAGGCCCCCGCGCCGGCCACGCTGACCGTGAGCCCGGGCCTGAGCGCCTCCGAACTGGCCCTAGACCAGGTGCCCCCGGGCACCACCATTGCGCAATTCCTGCTGGCGCTCTACAAGCTCAACCCCGCCGCCTTCCTGGACGGCGACCTGAACCGCCTGCAGGTGAAGGCCCGCATGCGCCTGCCCACCGCAGAAGAGGCGAACCAGGTGCCACTGGCCCAGGCCCGCGAAGACATCGCCCGGCTGCAGGCTGGTCTGCCCTTGGCAACTGACAGCGCGCCCGGCAAGGGCTCGGCCCCCGCTTCACCCGCGACGCCACCCGCCACCCCACCCGTCATGTCATCCGCCCCGGCCCCCGAGGCGCCTGCCGAGGCGGTCCCCGCCCTCCCGCCGACCCCGCCTGCATCACCCGCCCCAGCTGCAGCCACCCCACCAACCTCACCCGAGTTGCCCCTGGCCTGGCTGGGTGCCGGGGTCGCGCTCTTGCTGGCCCTGGGGGCCCTGAGCTGGCGCCGGCGGCCTAAACCAGCTGCGCCGCCCTCCGCAGCTGCCGCAGGCGACATGGAAGCACAGGCGCAGGGCCGCTTCAAACCAGCCCTGCCGCAGGAAAAGGGGCCGACGCCACCTCCGGCCCAGCCCACGCCCAAGCCGGCGCTCTTCGATCTGGACCTGAACCTGGGCGGATCGGCTCCGGCGCTCGATCTGAACCTGCCCAAGGCAAACACTGGCACCAGCGGCCCATCGCTGGGGCCCCTGCCCGACCTCGATCTGCCCACCGCGCCCAGCGCACGGTCGCCCGGTCCGCTGGACCTGAGCGGCCTGAGCCTGGATCTGGACACGCCCAGCCCAGCCCCCCCGCAGGACAAAACACCATGAGGGTCGCGCTGGGCTTGAGCTATCAGGGCGGCAGCTACGAGGGCTGGCAGAGTCAGTCCTCGGGTAACACCGTGCAAGACCAGCTGGAGCTGGCCCTGGGCCGGTTCTGCGATCAGCCTATCCGCACCCTGTGCGCCGGCCGAACCGATGCCGGGGTGCATGCGCTGATGCAGGTGGTGCACTTCGACACCACCGCCGAGCGCGAACAAAACGCCTGGGTCCGTGGGACCAACAGCTTTTTGCCACCGGGCATTGCGGTGCAATGGGCGCGGCACATGCCCGACGAATTCCACTGCCGCACGCATGCGGTGGCGCGCCGCTATGCCTATGTGTTGCTGGAGTCGCCCGTGCGCCCCAGCGTCGAAGCCGGGCGCACCGGCTGGGTGTTCCGCCCGCTGGACCAGGCGGCCATGGAAGAGGCGGCGCAGGTGCTGCTGGGCGAGCATGATTTTTCGTCCTTCCGCGCCGCGCAGTGCCAGTCGCACACGCCGGTCAAAACGCTGCGGCGCATTCAGATCAGCCGCCGGGGTGTGTTCTGGCGCTTTGAGTTCGAGGCCAATGCCTTTTTGCACCACATGATCCGCAACCTCATGGGCAGCCTGCTCTGCATCGGCCAGGGCATGAAGCCCGCGAGCTGGATGCAGGAGGTACTTGATGCGCGCAGCCGCAACGCCGCCGCCCCGACCTTCTCGCCTGATGGGCTGTACTTCCTGGGACCGGTGTACGAGGCCCGCTGGGGCCTGCCGGAGAGAACCCCGGCCTATGATTGGCTTCCATGACCGTCATGCCACGCACCCGGGTGAAGATCTGCGGCCTCACGCGCGAGGCCGATGTGGACGCGGCCGTGGCCGCCGGCGCCGATGCGCTGGGCTTCGTGCTGTATGAACCCAGCCCCCGTTATGTGAGCCCGCAGCGCGCGGCCGAGCTGGCCCGGCGTCTGCCGCCCTTCATCACGCCCGTGCTGCTGCTGGTCAATGCCGAGCCGGCGGCCGTGCAGCAGGCGATCGAGGCCGTGCCGCATGCGCTGCTGCAGTTCCATGGCGACGAGACACCCGGGCAATGCCAGGCCTGGGGCCGGCCTTTCCTGCGGGCCGCCCGCATTCCCCTGGGTGATGGCCCTCAAACCGGGGCGGCGCCCTTTGATCTCCTAAAATACGCATCAGATTTCAAGGCCGCCCAGGCCATCCTGCTCGACGCCCATGTCGAGGGATTCGGCGGCGGCGGGAAAACATTCAATTGGTCACAGCTTCCTCCAAACGTCAGCGCTCACCTCGTCTTGTCTGGTGGATTGACGCCTGCAAATGTGACCGATGGCATCTTGCAAGTGCGGCCGCGTTGCACGACGCTGGCCGTTGACGTGAGTTCCGGCGTGGAGGTGTCCAAGGGCATCAAGAGCGCCGACAAGATCCACCAATTCATCGCTGCGGTCCGCGCCGCCGATGAGCAACTTGCCAAGCGCCATGATCTCCTACCAGCAACCTGACGCCAGCGGCCACTTCGGCATTTATGGCGGCAGCTTCGTCTCTGAAACCCTCACTCATGCCATCAACGAGCTGAAGGCGGCATATGCCCGCTACCAGCACGACCCGGAGTTCCTGGAGGAATTCAATGGTGAGCTTGCGCGCTTCGTGGGCCGTCCCTCACCCATTTACCACGCCGACCGCATGAGCCGCGAGATGGGCGGCGCGCAGATCTACTTGAAGCGCGAAGACCTCAACCACACGGGCGCGCACAAGATCAACAACACCATCGGCCAGGCCATGCT
>CANGYC010000054.1 GCA_947457975.1 Comamonadaceae bacterium
GGTCCACGCTGAGGTCCTGCCAGAAGTTGACCAGCTGCAAGGCGGTGCAGATGCAGTCGCTGCGTGCCAGTGAACGCTCGTCCTGCACACCATAGAGGTGCAGCAGCAGGCGGCCCACCGGGTTGGCTGAGCGGCGGCAGTAGTCCAGCAACTGGGCCTGGCTGGCATAGCGGTGCGTGAGCACGTCTTGCTCGAAGGCGCTGAGCAGGTCGGTGAGCAGGGGCAGGGGCAGCTGAAACTCGCGCAGCACGGGCGCCAGCGGGCCGAAGACGTGCGCCCAGCGAGGGGAGGGCGCTTGCCCCTGGGCGCAGGCCTGGAGCTCGGCACGGAAGGCCGCCAGGTCTGCCAGGCGCTCGGCGGGTGGAGCCTGACCCTCGTCGGCCAGGTCGTCGGCGGTGCGGGCAAAGCCGTAGATCGCCACCACGGCCGGTCGCAGCCGCGCTGGGCACAGCCAGGAGGCGACGGGGAAATTCTCGTAATGGGAGACGCCGTGGTGGGGGTTCATGGTGGTAAAGCCCGGCGATTGTCGCTGCTGCTTATTGAAGAATTTACCCTTTACTAACCGGTTGGTCATTAAAATGCCCCGGCTTTTCCGCTCTTGGCCCCCGGCCAGCCTGACCATGAAACCTTTCTTGATCGCCCTGAGCCTGCTGGCTGTGCTGCTTGCGGGATGTTCTCGCCCCCCTGCTGCCGAAGAGCCGCTGCGCGCGGTCAAGGTGCTGCGCGTGGGCACCGACACCATGGACTCGGGCATGGCGTTTTCGGGGGAGGTGCGGCCCCGTGTGGAGTCCAGGCTGGGCTTTCGCCTGAGCGGCAAGATCACGCGGCGTCTGGTGGAGGTGGGTCAGCAGGTGCAGGCCGGGCAGGTGCTGGCCCAGCTCGACCCAAGCGATGTGCAGTTGGCGGTGGAGGCCGCGCGGGCGCAGGTCGAGGCGGCACGCACGCAGCGGGATCTGGCGGCCGCTGACTTCAGGCGTTTCCAGGCGCTCAAGGAGCAGAACTTCATCAGCGGTGCCGAATTGGAGCGCCGCGAGTCGGCCCTCAAGGCCGCGCAGGCCCAGCTTGAACAGGCCCAGGCCAGCATGTCCGTGCAGTCCAACCAGGCGGGCTATGCCGTGCTGCGGGCCGATGTGGCGGGTGTGGTCACGGCCCTGGAGGCCGAGGTCGGGCAGGTGGTCAGTGCCGGCACACCTGTAGTTCGCCTGGCGGTCGATGGGCCGCGCGACGTGGTCTTCTCGGTGCCTGAAGACAAGGTGGGCGCTGTCAAGTCCGGCCAGAAGGTCAGCCTCAAGCCCTGGGGCCAGGCGCAGGAGCGCTCGGGCCGGGTGCGCGAGGTGGCGGCCAGTGCCGACCCGCTGACCCGCACCTTCCAGGTCAAGGTCACCCTCGAAGGGTCCGCTCTGGCCCTGGGCTCCACGGTCAGCCTGGCCGTGCCAGGTCTGGGTACCCTGCAGGGCCAGCAGGTGATTAAGCTGCCGACCACCGCCTTGCGTCAGGAAGGGCAGGGCTCCGCCGTGTGGCTGCTCGACGAGGCGAGCATGACCGTCAAGTCGCAGGCGGTGCAGGTGGCCACGGCCGATGGCAACGAGGCCGTGATCGCCGCCGGCCTGCAGCCGGGCATGGTGGTGGTGAGCACAGGCGTGCATGTGCTCTCGGCCGGTCAGAAGGTGAGCCTCTTCGGCGTCCCGCCGGCCCCCGTCCCGACGGCTGCGGCCACGGCCAAGTGAGCGGCGCATGAGCACCCCAAACCATGACGGCGCCGAGCGCCAGGCTTTCAATCTGTCGCGCTGGGCCATCGAGCACCCGGCCCTGACCCGCTTCCTGATGGTGGCCTTGCTGGTGCTGGGCGTGGCCGCTTACTTTCAGCTGGGCCAGGACGAGGATCCGCCCTTTACCTTCCGGATCATGGTGGTGCGCGCCTACTGGCCGGGCGCCACGGCCCAGCAGGTGGCCGAGCAGGTGACCGACAAGCTCGAGCGCACGCTTCAGGAGGTGCCCTACGCCGACAAGATCCGCAGCTACTCCAAGCCGGGTGAGGCGCAGATCATTTTCCAGATCCGTGACAACTCTCGGCCGAGCGAGGTGTCCAACGTCTGGTACACGGTGCGCAAGAAGATCGGCGACATGCGCGGCAGCCTGCCTGCGGGCGTGATCGGTCCGTTCTTCAATGACGAGTTCGGTGATGTCTATGGCGTCATCTATGCGCTGGAGGCCGAAGGCTTCACGCCTGCCGAGCTCAAGCGCTTGGCCGACGATGTGCGGGAGCAGCTGCTGCGCGTGCGCGATGTGGCCAAGGTGGAGATCTTTGGTGCGCAGGACGAGAAGCTCTACATCGAACTGTCTCAGCGTCGACTGGCCGGGCTGGGGCTCGATTTTTCGCAGGTGCTGGCCCAGCTGGGCCAGCAAAACGCCATCGAGTCGGCCGGCAATGTGCAGACGCCCACCGATGTGCTGCAAGTGCGCGTGGGTGGGCAGTTCACGGCCATCGAGCAGCTGGCCGCCATGCCCATCCGCGCCGCCTCGGGTGCCCAGCTGAAGTTGGGCGACATTGCCCAGATCCGCCGGGGCTACGTGGATCCGCCGCAGGTCAAGGTGCGCCACCAGGGCCGGCAGGTGATCGCCCTGGGCGTGTCCATGGCCAAGGGGGGCGACATCGTGGCCCTGGGCCAGTCTTTGCAGCAGGCGACCACGCGCTTGCAGTCGGCCCTGCCCGCCGGCGTGCAACTGGTGCAGGTGCAGGACCAGCCGCGCGCGGTGACCCGTTCGGTCAATGAATTCGTCAAGGTGTTGATAGAGGCCGTGCTGATTGTGCTGGCCGTCAGCTTCATCAGCCTGGGCCTGCACAAGCGCCCGGACGCCCAGTATCTGCCGCTGTGGCGGCGCTATTACATCGACATGCGGCCGGGCCTGGTGGTGGGCATCACCATCCCGCTGGTGCTGGCCATGACCTTCCTGGCCATGGACTACTGGGGGATTGGTCTGCACAAGATTTCCCTGGGCTCACTCATCATCGCCCTGGGCCTCTTAGTGGACGACGCCATCATTGCCGTGGAGATGATGGTGCGCAAGATGGAAGAGGGCTACGACAAGGTGCGCGCGGCCACCTTTGCGTACGAGGTCACGGCCATGCCCATGCTCACGGGCACGCTGATCACGGCAGTCGGTTTTCTGCCGATTGGCATCGCCAAGTCGGTGACCGGCGAGTACACCTTCGCTATCTTCGCGGTGACCGTGCTGGCCCTGCTGCTGAGCTGGATTGTGTCGGTGTTCTTTGTGCCTTACCTGGGCACCTTGCTGCTCAAGCGGCCGCCCACGGCCCACAGGGGCGAAGACCACCACGAGCACTTCGACACGCCTTTTTACCAAGGCTTCAGGCGCTGCGTGAACTGGTGCGTGGAACACCGCTGGAAGACCATCGTGGCCACTCTGGCCCTGTTTGCCCTGGGCATTGTGGGCATGGGCCGGGTGCAGCAGCAGTTTTTCCCGGATTCCAGCCGCCCCGAGGTGCTGGTGGACATCTGGCTGCCGGAGGGCTCGTCCTTTGCTGCCAACGAGGCCGTGGCCCAGCGTCTCGAGCAACGGCTGATGAAGGAGGCCGGCGTAAGTTCGGTCAGTACCTGGGTGGGCTCGGGGGTGCCGCGCTTTTACCTGCCGCTGGACCAGGTCTTCCCGCAGAGCAATGTGTCGCAGATCATCGTGCTGCCCGAGGACCTGGCCACGCGCGAGCGCTTGGTGCGCAGCCTTCCCGCTCTGCTGGCGACGGAGTTTCCCGAGGTGCGGGGGCGCGTCAAGCTGCTGCCCAACGGCCCGCCGGTGCCCTATCCCGTTCAGTTCCGCGTGGTGGGCAGTGATCCCATGGTGCTGCGCAGCCTGGCGGAGGAGATGAAGAGCGTCCTACGCGCGAACCCGAATATGCGCGGGGTCAATGACAACTGGAACGAGTCGGTCAAGACCATCCGCCTGGAAGTCGACCAGGCCAAGGCCCGCGCCCTGGGTGTGAGCAGCCAGGCCATCGCGCAGGCTGCACGCGTGGGCCTGACGGGCAGCACCGTGGGCCAGTTCCGCGACGGGGACAAGCTGATCGACATCGTGCTGCGCCAGCCCGTCTCGGAGCGCGAATTCATCACCGACCTGGCCAACAGCTATGTGCCCACGGCCAGCGGCCGGATGGTGCCGCTGTCCCAAATCGCCCAGCCGGTGTTCGCCTGGGAGCCGGGGGTGATGTGGCGCGAGAACCGCAGCTACGCCATCACCGTGCAGGGCGATATCGTCGAAGGCCTGCAGGGTGCCACCGTCACCGGCCAGCTCCTGCCCGCGCTGCGCGAGCTCGAGCGCGGCTGGGCTGCCTCGGGCAAGGGGGCTTACCGAGTTGAGGTGGCCGGCGCCGTGGAGGAAAGCAGCAAGGGCTCGGCCTCCATTGCGGCGGGTGTGCCCATCATGCTGTTCCTCACCTTCACCCTGCTCATGCTGCAGTTGCAGAGCTTCAGCCGGGCGCTGCTGGTCTTCCTCACCGGCCCGCTGGGCATTGCCGGGGTGGCGGGCGCACTGCTGCTGCTGGGCCGGCCCTTTGGTTTCGTGGCCTTGCTGGGCGTGATCGCCCTCATGGGCATGATCCAGCGCAATTCCGTGATCCTGATCGACCAGATCGAGCAGGACCGCCGCCGGGGCGTGCCGGCCTGGGAGGCCATCGTCGAGTCGGCGGTGCGCCGCCTGCGGCCCATCGTGCTGACGGCCGCCGCCGCCGTGCTGGCCATGATCCCGCTTTCGCGCAGCGTGTTCTGGGGGCCGATGGCCGTGGCCATCATGGGCGGGCTTATCGTGGCCACCGTGCTGACCTTGCTGAGCCTGCCGGCCATGTACGCCGCCTGGTTCCGTGTTCGGCGCTGAGTGCGGGGTGCTTTGGCCGGGCAGGCCGATCGGCAGGCCCGATCCGGCTAAAATTGTCGGCTGTCCGATTGAAGCGGGGGTTCCGGGGCTATCAGACCATCCATAGTCTGACCGGAATTCCCGTTTTTGTTTCAGGCGCGCGGGTGGCGAAATTGGTAGACGCACCAGGTTTAGGTCCTGACGCCAGCAATGGTGTGGGGGTTCGAGTCCCCCCCCGCGCACCATCTGCGCCTCCGCGGAGGCGAGCAATACCGTATCCAGGCTCGGGTCAACCCGGGTCTTCTTTTTGTCAGACGAGCAGGATTTTTAGGAGCAGAACATGGCCGTGACCGTAGAAACGCTGGAAAAGCTGGAGCGCAAGATTACTCTGAGCTTGCCCTTGGACACCATCCAGTCCGAGGTGGAAAGCCGCCTCAAGCGCCTGGCCCGCACCGTGAAGATGGACGGTTTCCGTCCCGGCAAGGTGCCCATGAACGTGGTGGCCCAGCGCTATGGCTACTCGGTGCAGTACGAGGTCATGAACGACAAGGTGGGCGAGGCTTTTGCCGTGGCCGCCAATGAAGCCAAGCTGCGCGTGGCTGGCCAGCCCAGCATCAGCCAGAAGGAAGGCGCGCCCGAAGGCGAGATGCAGTTTGACGCGGTCTTCGAGGTCTACCCCGAAGTGAAGATCAATGAGCTGTCGAATGCCTCTGTCGAGCGCGTGAGCGCCGACGTGACCGACGAGGCCATCGACAAGACCATTGAGATTCTGCGCAAGCAGCGCCGCAGCTTTGCCCAGCGCGCCGCCGACGCCCCCGCCCAGGAAGGCGATCGCGTCACCATCGACTTCGAAGGCAAGATCGACGGCGAGCCCTTTGCCGGCGGCAAGGCCGACGATTACCAGTTCCTGGCCGGTGATGGCCAGATGCTCAAGGAGTTCGAGGACGCCGTGCGCGGCATGAAATCGGGCGAGAGCAAGACCTTCCCGCTGAGCTTTCCTGCCGACTACCACGGCCAGGACGTGGCCGGCAAGCAAGCCGACTTCCTGGTGACCGTCAAGAAAATCGAGGCGGCCCATCTGCCCGAGGTGAACGAGGGCTTTGCCAAGACCCTGGGCATCGAAGGCGGCCTGGACGCCTTGCGCGCCGACATCAAGAAGAACCTGGAGCGCGAGCTCAAGTTCCGCATCCTGTCGCGCAACAAGAACGCCGTGATGGACGCCCTCAGCGCCAATGCGGAGCTGGACCTGCCCAAGGCCAGCGTGCAGGCCGAGCTCGAGCGCATGGTCGAAGGCGCCCGCGCCGACCTCAAGCAGCGCGGCATCAAGGACGCCGACAAGGCCCCCATCCCCGAGGACCTGTTCCGTCCGCAGGCTGAAAAGCGCGTGCGTCTGGGTCTGGTGGTGGCTGAGCTGGTGCGTGCCAATGGCCTGGAGGCCAAGCCCGAGCAGCTCAAGACCCATATCGACGAGCTGTCGGCCAGCTACGAGAAGCCTGAAGAAGTTGTGCGCTGGTACATGAGCGACCGCCGCCGCCTGGCCGAGGTGGAGGCCGTGGTCATTGAGAACAACGTCACCGAGTTCGTGCTGTCCAAAGCCAAGGTCAGCGACAAGGCCCTGTCGTTTGATGAGCTGATGGCGCAGAACTGAGCGTCGCCACGCTTGCCGTGGCACACGGATGGGGCTTGTGCCAGGCGGCGCAGGCCCCATCTTCTTTTGGGTACAGTAGCCCCATCCCAGGCCCATGACGGGCCGGCGCATCGGAGAACACACGCAATGAAGCATCTTGAGATTTTTTCGGGCCCGCGCAGTGGTGCCCTGGACACGCAGGCCCTGGGCATGGTCCCCATGGTCATCGAGCAGTCCGGCCGTGGCGAGCGCGCCTATGACATTTACTCCCGCCTGCTCAAGGAGCGTGTGATCTTCCTGGTGGGTCCCGTCAATGACCAGATGGCCAACCTGGTGGTGGCACAGCTCTTGTTCCTGGAGAGCGAGAACCCGGACAAGGACATTTCGCTCTACATCAACTCTCCCGGTGGTTCGGTGAGCGCGGGCATGGCCATCTATGACACCATGAACTTCATCAAGCCCGATGTCAGCACCCTGTGCACCGGCATGGCAGCCTCGATGGGCGCCTTCTTGCTGACCGCTGGCGCCAAGGGCAAGCGTTACTCGCTGCCGAACTCCAAGATCATGATCCACCAGCCCCTGGGCGGTGCGCAGGGTCAGGCCACCGAGATCGAGATTGCCGCCCGTGAGATCCTCAAGACCCGCGAGCAGCTCAACAAGATCCTGGCCGAGAACACCGGCCAGCCGCTGGCGAAGATTGAGAACGACACCGAGCGCGACTATTTCCTCTCGGCCACCGAGGCCAAGGATTACGGCCTGGTGGACCAGGTCATCGCCAAGCGGCCTTGAGAAAAAAGAGGCCTGCAGCAAGCTTGTTCCCCCCTCTTGACGGCGCTGCTTCCTCTGGGAGTGGCGCCGTTTTCATTTCGGTATCATTGGCTGACAGTTTTCTCTTGGGCCCATGAGGCCCGAACAAGGCATTTCCATGGCCGACAAAAAAGGCTCTACCAGCGAAAAGACGCTCTACTGCTCGTTCTGCGGCAAGAGCCAGCACGAGGTCAAGAAGTTGATCGCGGGCCCCTCCGTGTTCATTTGTGACGAGTGCATCGATCTGTGCAACGAGATCATTCGCGATGAACTGCCGGTGGGCGAAGAGGGCAAGGCCGCGCGTGGCGATCTGCCCACGCCTGCGGAAATCAAGGCCACGCTGGATGGCTACGTCATCGGCCAAGAACTGGCCAAGCGCATGTTGGCGGTGGCTGTGTACAACCACTACAAGCGGCTGCGCCACAAGGATTCGGCCAAGAAGGACGATGTCGAGCTCTCCAAGAGCAACATCCTGCTGATCGGCCCCACCGGCTCTGGCAAGACCCTCTTGGCCCAGACTCTGGCGCGCACCTTGAACGTGCCTTTTGTGATGGCCGATGCCACCACCCTCACCGAAGCGGGCTACGTGGGTGAGGACGTGGAGAACATCATCCAGAAGCTGCTGCAGAGCTGCAACTATGAAGTTGAGCGGGCGCAGCAGGGCATTGTTTACATCGACGAGATCGACAAGATTTCTCGCAAGTCCGACAACCCCTCCATTACCCGCGATGTCTCGGGTGAGGGTGTGCAGCAGGCCCTGCTCAAGCTGATCGAGGGCACCATGGCCTCGGTACCTCCTCAGGGCGGGCGCAAACACCCCAATCAGGATTTCCTGCAGGTGGACACCACCAACATCCTGTTTATTTGCGGTGGTGCCTTTGCAGGCCTGGAGAAAGTCATTGAAAGCCGCACCGAGGCCTCGGGCATCGGCTTTGGCGCATCGGTCAAGAGCAAGAAGGCGCGCAGCCTGACGGACACCTTCAAGGATGTCGAGCCGGAAGACCTCATCAAGTTCGGCCTCATTCCTGAACTGGTGGGCCGCATGCCCGTGGTGGCGACCCTGGCCGAGCTCACCGAAGACGCCCTGGTGCAGATCCTCACCGAGCCCAAGAACGCCGTGGTCAAGCAATTCGGCAAGCTGCTCGCCATGGAAGGGGTGGACCTGGAGATCAGGCCCTCGGCCATGAAGGCGATTGCCCGCAAGGCCCTGGCCCGCAAGACCGGCGCCCGCGGCCTGCGGTCCATTCTCGAGCATGCCCTGATCGACACCATGTATGAGCTGCCCAACGCGGTCAACGTGGAAAAAGTGGTGGTGGATGAATCCACCATCGAAGAAGACAAGCCGCCCCTGATGGTCTATCGCGAGGCGGCCAAGAAGGCCTGACGACGCTCTCCATGTCCGCACGCGTCACAAGGCTTGAAATCTCGGCTTTGCGACCCATGTCATTGATACGCCTTGTAAGGCTTCAGCCCTCCGCGGCGGCGCTCCACCGGGCGCCCCGCAACATTTGAAGGCCCCCTATGTCCGGACACACGCTTCTGCCTGCCACCCCCATCGAGCTGCCGCTGTTGCCGCTGCGCGATGTGGTGGTGTTCCCCCACATGGTCATTCCACTGTTCGTGGGCCGGCCCAAGAGCATCAAGGCCCTGGAATCGGCCATGGAGGCCGAGCGCCGCATCATGCTGGTGGCCCAGAAGACCGCCGCCAAGGACGAGCCCTCGGTGGACGACATGTTCTCCGTCGGCTGCGTGGCCACCATCCTGCAGATGCTCAAGCTGCCTGATGGCACCGTCAAGGTGTTGGTGGAGGGCCAGCAGCGCGCGCGTGTGAGCAAGATTGAAGATGGCGAGCATCATTTCCTGGCCCATGTCACTCCGGTGGAGCCGCAGCAGGCGGGCCCTGCCGAGCGCGGCAGTGAAGTGGAAGCCTTGCGCCGCGCCGTGATGCAGCAGTTTGACCACTACGTCAAGCTCAACAAGAAAATTCCGCCCGAGATCCTGACCTCGATCTCGAGCATCGACGATGCCGGGCGTCTGGCCGACACCATCGCTGCGCACCTGCCGCTCAAGCTCGACGCCAAGCAGGTCATCCTGGACCTCGATGCCGTGCAGGCCCGCCTGGAAAACCTCTTCGAGCAGCTCGAGCGCGAGGTGGACATCCTCAACGTCGATAAACGCATCCGCGGCCGCGTCAAGCGCCAGATGGAGAAGAACCAGCGCGACTTCTACCTCAACGAGCAGGTCAAGGCCATCCAGAAGGAGCTCGGCGAGGGTGAGGAGGGCGCAGACATTGAAGAGATCGAAAAGAAGATCAAGGCCGCCCGCATGCCCCAGGAGGCGCGCAAGAAGGCCGAGAGCGAGCTCAAAAAGCTCAAGCTCATGTCCCCCATGTCGGCCGAGGCCACCGTGGTGCGCACCTACATCGACGTGCTCACCAGCCTGCCCTGGAGCAAGAAGACCAAGATCAAGCACGACCTGGCCCTGGCCGAAGGCGTGCTCAACGAAGACCACTACGGCCTGGAGAAGGTCAAGGACCGTATCGTCGAATACCTCGCCGTGCAGCAGCGCGTGGACAAGGTGAAAGCGCCCATTCTGTGCCTCGTGGGCCCGCCGGGCGTGGGCAAGACCTCGCTGGGGCAGTCGATTGCCAAGGCCACCGGCCGCAAGTATGTGCGCATGGCCCTGGGCGGCATGCGTGACGAGGCCGAGATCCGCGGCCACCGCCGCACCTACATCGGCGCCCTGCCTGGCAAGGTGCTGCAGAGCCTGGCCAAGGTGGGCACGCGCAACCCGCTGTTCCTGCTCGATGAGATCGACAAGCTCGGCACCGATTTCCGGGGCGACCCGTCCAGCGCCCTGCTGGAGGTGCTGGACCCTGAGCAAAACCACACCTTCGGCGACCACTACGTGGAGGTCGACTTCGACCTCTCCGACGTGATGTTCGTGGCCACCTCCAACTCCATGAACATTCCGCCGGCCCTGCTGGACCGCATGGAAGTGATTCGCCTGTCGGGTTACACCGAGGACGAGAAAACCAGCATCGCCCTGCGCTACCTGCTGCCCAAGCAGGTCAAGAACAATGGCGTGAAGGAGGGGGAACTCGAGGTCACCGAGGCGGCTGTGCGTGACATCGTGCGCTACTACACCCGTGAGGCGGGTGTGCGTTCGCTCGAGCGCGAACTCTCCAAAATCTGCCGCAAGGTGATCAAGGGCATCCAGCTCAAGAAGCTGAGCCCCAAGGTGGAGGTCACGCCCGAGAACCTCAATGATTTTCTGGGTGTTCGCAAGTTCAACTTCGGCCGCGCCGAGCAGCAGAACCAGGTCGGCCAAGTGGTGGGCCTGGCCTGGACCGAGGTGGGCGGCGATCTGCTCACCATTGAAGCGGCGCTCATGAACGGCAAGGGCCTGATCACGCGCACCGGATCGCTGGGCGACGTGATGAAGGAGTCGGTCGAGGCTGCCCGCACCGTGGTGCGCAGCCGTGCGCGCATCCTGGGCATCAAGGAAGAGCTGTTCGACAAGCGCGACATCCACATCCACGTGCCCGATGGCGCCACCCCCAAGGACGGCCCGAGTGCCGGCGCGGCCATGACCACGGCATTCGTGTCGGCCCTCACCGGCATTCCGGTGCGCAGTGACGTGGCCATGACGGGTGAGATCACCCTGCGCGGTGAGATCACCGCCATCGGTGGCCTGAAGGAAAAGCTGCTGGCGGCGCTGCGCGGGGGCATCAAGACCGTGCTCATCCCCCAGGAAAATGCCAAGGACCTCCAGGACATTCCGGACAACGTGAAAAGCGGCTTGGAAATCATCCCCGTCAAGTGGATCGACCAGGTTCTGCAGGTGGCCCTCGAGCGTCTGCCCGTGCCGCTGACCGATGAGGAGATCGCGGCTGCGGCCGCCGCCGCCGCCACGGCCGCTGCCCCCGCGGCGATCCCTCCGGTGTCCTCGGTGATCGACCCCGTCAAGCACTGAGGAACTGCGGGCCTGGAAATCCGGCTATAATTTCGGTCTCGATGCGGGAATAGCTCAGTTGGTAGAGCGCA
>CANGYC010000055.1 GCA_947457975.1 Comamonadaceae bacterium
GCGGTTGAGCTGGATGGATGGGAACACGCGCTTCTCGTAGAGGCGGCGGTCCAGGTGGATTTCGGAGTTGCCGGTGCCCTTGAACTCTTCAAAGATCACCTCGTCCATGCGGCTGCCGGTGTCGATCAGGGCGGTGCCAATGATGGTGAGGCTGCCGCCTTCCTCGATCTTGCGGGCTGCGCCAAAAAAGCGCTTGGGGCGCTGCAGGGCGTTGGCGTCCACGCCGCCGGTGAGCACCTTGCCCGAAGACGGCAGCACGTTGTTGTAGGCGCGGGCCAGGCGGGTGATGGAGTCCAGCAGGATCACCACGTCCTTGCCCAGTTCCACCAGGCGCTTGGCGCGCTCGATGACCATCTCGGCCACATGCACGTGGCGGGCGGCAGGTTCGTCGAAGGTCGATGAGATGACCTCGGCGCGCACGCTGCGCTGCATCTCGGTCACCTCCTCGGGACGCTCGTCGACCAGCAGCACCATCATTTCCACTTCGGGATAGTTGGCGGTGATGGCGTGGGCAATGTTTTGCATCATCACCGTCTTGCCCGACTTGGGCGGGGCCACCAGCAGGGCGCGCTGGCCTTTGCCAATGGGGGCGATGATGTCGATGATGCGGCTCGTGAGGTTTTCCTCGGCCTTGATCTCGCGCTCGAGTTTGAATTGCTCGCGCGGAAACAGCGGCGTGAGGTTCTCGAACATCACCTTGTGCTTGTTTTGCTCAGGCGCGAGGTTATTGATCTTGTCGAGCTTGTTCAGCGCGAAGTAGCGCTCGCCGTCTTTAGGGGTGCGGACTTCGCCCTCGATCATGTCGCCGGTGTGCAGGTTAAAGCGGCGGATCTGGCTGGGGCTGATGTAGATGTCGTCCGTCGAGGCGGTGTAGCTCGAGTCGGGGTCACGCAGGAAACCAAAGCCGTCGGGAAGCACTTCCAGCACGCCATCGGCCACGATGGTCTCACCGGTCTTGGCCCGCTTTTTGATGATGGCGAACATCAGCTCCTGCTTGCGCATGCGGCCGACGTTTTCAATCTCAAGCGCCTCAGCCTGCTTGAGGACTTCAGACACGTGCTGTGCCTTGAGCTCTTTCAAATGCATGGATGGTCCTGCGTGGAATCGAACTCCGCGGGGAGTTCATGGGGGAAACAGGGGGTGGGGAAGGGGGGTTGGAGGGCCGTTCAGGCCTGCAACCGGGGCTGTGCGGCGAAGAGGCCGATCAGCGATTGCTGCGGATTATGACAGGAAAACCCGGCTTCTCTTATCAGGGGCAGCTCAGCAGGCCGCCCAACCGGGGTGCCAGACAAACGACGAGGGCCGCGACGAGCGGCCCTCGAGAACCTGGCGCGGCGACTGCCGCGGCCGGCGTTCAGGCCAGTTGCTGGTCGATGAAGGCCGTCAGCTGCGCCTTGCTCATGGCGCCCACCTTGGTGGCGGCCAACTTACCGTCTTTGAACAGCATCAGGGTGGGAATGCCACGGATGCCGAACTTGGCGGGGATGTCGCGGTTTTCGTCCACGTTCATCTTGGCGATCTGCAGCTTGCCGTCATAGCCCGTGGCCACTTCGTCCAGGATGGGGGCGATCATCTTGCACGGGCCGCACCACTCGGCCCAGTAGTCCACCAGCACGGGCTTGGACGACTGCAGGACGTCGGCTTCGAAGGTGGCATCGGAGACATGCTTGATCAACTCGCTGGCCATGAGTGGCTTTCCTTTCGTGGGGAGCGGGGTTCGTGATAATGACCAAATTGTGGCAGAAAGCTGCCACTGACGCCGGACCCGGTCTCAGGTGCTCATCCCTTGGACGCCCATTCTTCTCCCCACTTCAGCGATCAGCACTGGCTCGGGCTCACCTATGAGATCCAGCGCGCCATGGACGAGCGCGGCGTCGATCCCGCCCGCTGCGTGGTGCTGGTGCCCTATGCCCAGCTGATGGCCACGGCCAGGCAAGCCTGGGTGGCCTTGGCCCAGCGCGACGGTGGAGCTGCTCTGGCGCTGCCTCGGGTCGAAACCACGCAAAACTGGGCGGCCAGCCTGTGGGCCGCGCAAGGGGGCTTTCGCTGCGGCCCCGATGACCTGCGTCTGGATGCCGCTTTTGACCTCATCACCGCGGGCCAATGGCTGGCGCAGTCCAAGATGGGCGCAGAACGGGATGCCTTGGCGCCGCGCCTGATGGAGGCCGCCTGGTCCCTCGCGCGGGTGGCCGCAGCCAGACCACCCCACGAGCGCGCCGCTTGGCGTGAACGCCTGCTGCCCCAGCTGACCGCCAGCCTGAACGCCTCTGTGCTCAAGCTCGAGGCGGCCGTGGCGCAGCTGGCCCTGGTCTGGGCCTCGACCTCGGCCTACCCGAGCGACCTGCTGTTTGAGCAGGACCTCGATCTGCTGGTGGTGCTCGAGGGTTTTCAGCGCGATCCCCTGAGCGATGCGCTTAGCCAGCGCCTGGGTGAGCGCGCTGTGTCACTGCCGCTGGCCGAGCCTGCCCGCCCGCGTGGCCGCATGGCCTTGCAGCCAGCCGCCGACGCCCAGGAAGAGGCTGAACGCGCAGCTGCCTGCGTGATTGAGCTGCTGACCCGCGGTGTGCAGCCCGTGGGCCTGGTCGCCCAGGACCGAGTGCTGACCCGACGCATTCGCGCCCTGCTGGCCGAGCAGCGCGTGGCCGTGCGCGACGAGACCGGCTGGACCCTCTCGACCACCCGTGCCGCAGCCGTGCTCATGAGCTTGTTGCGGGCCTTGCCGCGTGAGGCTTCCTGCGACGCCGTGCTGGACTGGCTCAAGCATGCGGCGGCCGTGCCAGCGCCTGAACTCATGGCCGTGGAGGCTGAGCTGCGCGCCGCGGGCCTGCGGCGCTGGGCCGGTATCCGGCCCCGCCACCAGCTGGCGCATGCGCTGGCGCAGCAGCTGAGCCCGTGGCTGGAGAGCCTGCAAAAGAGTCGTCCTCTGAGCCTGTGGCTGGCCGATCTGCGCGAAGTGCTGCACCAGGCCGGCCAGTGGGAGCTGCTGGAGCACGACGTGGCCGGCCAGTCGGTGATGGACGCGCTGCGCCTGCACGAGGGCAGTGAACACGATTTCGATCTCCTGCAGCACAAGCTTTCGCGGCGCGAATTCACCCAGTGGGTGGGCCATGCGCTGGAGTCCGCCACCTTCTCGCCGGTGCATCCGCCCCAGGCCCAGGTGGTGATCCTGCCCCTGAGTCAGATGCTGGGCCGTTCGCTGGCGGCCATGGTGCTGCCGGGGGCAGACGAGCTTCACCTGCCTGCGTCCCCCGAGCCGCCAGGTGAATGGACGGCCACGCAGCGCAGCCTGCTGGGCCTGCCTTCGCGTGAAGACCTCATGGCCGCCCAGCGCCAGGCCTGGGAGCATGCCCTGCAGTTGCCCGAGGCGCACCTCCTGTGGCGCCAGAGCGACCGGGGTGAACACCTCATGCCCGCGGCCTGGGTGCAGGAGCTACTGCTGGACGGTATTCATCCACAGGCGCCAGACCTGCGGCCGCTGCGCGAGCTGGCAGCACAAGCCACCCGCCGTGCCGCCGTGTCTGGCGCCGCCCTCCCGGTAGAGCGGCTGTCTGCCTCGGCCTATGCCGACCTGCGCAGCTGCCCCTACCGTTTCTTTGCGCTGCGTCAGCTCGGGCTGAAGGAAGCCGAGGAGCTGGACACCGAGCTGGACAAGCGCGATTTCGGTAACTGGCTGCACGAGACCCTCAGCCGTTTTCACCGCCAGTTGCAGGCCTCGCCCACGCAAGACGAGGCCCTGCGGCAGCAGATGCTCGATGCCGCAGCTGATCACACCCGCGCCTTGCTGGCCCTGGAGCCGGCAGAGTTTCTGCCCTTTCAGGCTGCCTGGCCCCAGGTGCGCCGGGGTTACCTCGACTGGCTGGCCGAGCACGAGGCCAGCGGCCTGGTGTTTGCCGAGGCCGAGGAATGGAAGGAGCGCCCGCTGGGCGAGCTCACGCTGTTCGGCAAGATCGACCGCATGGACCGCAATGCCCATGGCAGGGCCCTGTTGCTGGACTACAAGACAGAAAGCGCAGAAAAGACGCGCGATCGCCTGCGCCAAGGCGCTGAAGACACGCAGCTGGCCTTTTATGCCGCGCTGCTGGGCCAGCAAGAGGTGCAGGCGGGCTACGTGAATCTGGGCGAGAAGGGACAGACCAAGACCTACTTACAGCCCGAAGTCAGCCAATTGCGCACGCTGCTCCTGGAGGGCATCCACCATGACATCGCCCGCCTGCATGCTGGCGAGCCGCTGCGCGCCCAGGGCGATGGTGCGGCCTGCGAGTACTGTCAGGCGCGCGGTTTGTGCCGCAAGGACTTCCTGGCCCCGGAGGGGCAGCCATGAGCGGCGGCGCCTACGACATCAATGGCCGTCTGGCCGATGCCGCCGCCTTCTATGCCGTGGCCTGCGACCCGCGGCGCAGCGTGGCGGTGGAGGCCTGTGCGGGCGCAGGCAAGACCTGGATGCTGGTCTCGCGCATGCTCCGTGCCCTGCTCGAGCCCACCGACCGCACGCCCGGCCTGGAGGGGGGCTGCGCACCCCAGGAGATCCTGGCCATCACCTTCACCCGCAAGGCCGCAGGCGAGATGCGCGGTCGACTCTATGAATGGCTCAGGGACTTTGCCCAGGCCTCGCCTGAGCAACTTCTGGAGGCCCTGGCGCAGCGCGGCGTGCCCGGGCTGGGCGATCCGACTCGGGCCCAGGCGCTGTGCACGCAGCTCCAGGGCCTGTATGCGCGCGTGCTGGCTAGCGGCCGACCGGTGCAGATCCGCACCTTCCACAGCTGGTTCTCAGCCTTGCTGCGCCATGCCCCGGTGGCGGTGCTGCAGGAACTGGCACTGCCCGTGCAATATGAGCTGCTCGAGGACGACGCCCAGGCCAAGGCCCTGGTGTGGCGGCGCTTCTATGAACGCCTGTTGGCCGAGCCCGAGGCCCGGGCCGACTTCGAGGCCCTGGTGCGCGAGCATGGCCGCTTTCAAACCGACAAGGCCTTGCAGGCCGCCTTGGACAAGCGCGTGGAGTTTGCGCTGGCCGATGCGGCGGGTGTCGTCGACCACTCCATCAAGACCCTGGGCGAGCAGTTCCCAGACCTGGCCGGTATGCAGGACCTGGCCGAGGTGCTGGGCCGTGCCAGCGTGCGCGACGCGCTGGGCCGCGCGGCGTCCGTGCTCAGCGGCCTGAGTGCCAAGACCTTCGCGGCCGCGGGCCTGGCCTTGCGCGAGGCCTTGAACGCGGCAGATCTCGACGGCGTGCTGCGGGCCCTGCTGACCAAGGAGCACACGCCCCGCAATTTCCGCAATGCCAGCAGCGACCCCGACATCCGCCAGGCGCAAGACCTGGCCCTGCACTGGGTGCAGGCGCAGGGCCAGCAGCAGGCCTGGCACTACCAGCAGCGCATGGCCCGGCTGGCGCGACTGCTCTTGGCCGAGTACGCCGCGCTCAAGCGCGAGCGCGGCTGGGTGGACATGAACGACATCGAGTGCGCCGCGCTTCGAATGCTGGGCGACGAGGTGCTCTCGGGTTGGGTGCAGGAAAAGCTCGATGCCCAGGTGCGCCACCTGCTGATCGATGAGTTTCAGGACACCAACCCCCTGCAGTGGCAGGCCCTGCGGGCCTGGCTTTCCAGTTACGCCGGTGCCGGCCGCGCGCCCAGCGTGTTCCTAGTGGGCGACCCCAAGCAGAGCATCTACCGCTTCCGGCGTGCCGAGCCGCAGGTCTTTCAAGCGGCCCAGCACTTTGTGCGCGAGGGTCTGGGCGGCGACCTGCTCAGCTGCGACCACACCCGCCGCAATGCGCATCAGGTGATCGCAGCGGTCAACAGCGCCCTGGGTGCGGCCGCCGCCAGCGCCGATGACGCCTACCAGGGCTTTCGCCCGCACACCACGGCTTCCAAAGACGCTGGCGAGGTACAGCGCCTGCCCATGGTGCCCCGGTCCGCGCGCCAGGAAACGGCGGCCGAAGAGGCAGAGGAGGCAGAAAAGGCCGATGAGAGCGCTGTCCTGGCCTGGCGAGACAGCTTGCACGCGCCGCGCGACCTGCCCGAGGAGACGCTGCGCACCCAGGAGGCACGGCAGGCGGCGGCCTGGCTGGCCGCGCAGATCGGCTTGCGTGGCCTCAAAGCCCAGGACGTGATGGTGCTCTCGCGCAAGCGTGAGAACCTGTTGCCCATGCAGCAGGCCCTGCGGGCGCTGGGCATCGCCGCCGAGGTGGGCGAGAAGATCGCACTGATGGACTGCTGCGAAGTGCAGGACCTGGTGGCGCTCTTGGACGTGCTGGTCTCGCCCCGTCATGACCTGTCCCTCGCACGGGTGCTGCGCTCGCCCATCTTCGGCCTGCCCGACACCGCCCTGGTGCCGCTGGCCCTGGCCGCACGGCGCACCCAATTGCACTGGCTGGCCCTGCTGCAGGCCGAGTCCGGCAGCGTGCCGGAACTGGCGCAGCCCGAGGCCGCGCCCTTGCAGGGCCTGGGGGAGCGCCTGGAGCGCTGGCAGAGCTGGGTGCAGGCCCTGCCGCCGCACGACGCCCTGCAGTCCATTTACGGCGATGGTGACCTGTTGGCCCGCTTTGCGGCGGCTGCGCCTGCGGCCCAGCGCCCGGCGGTGCTGGCCAACCTGCGGGCGCTGCTGATGGCGGCGCTCAATCACGAGGGCGGCCGCTTCATCACCCCTTATGCGCTGGTGCGGGCGCTCAAAGCCGGCGGCATGGCGGCCCCGGCCACCGTCAGCGAGGCCGCCGTGCGCCTGCTCACCATTCATGGCGCCAAGGGCCTGGAGGCCGAACTGGTGCTCCTGCTCGACACCCACACCCCCCCGCGTGCCGGGGAAAGCATGGGCGTCCTGCTCGACTGGCCCGGCGAGTACGCGCATCCCCAGCGCTTTGCCTTCCTGCTGAGCGAAAGCCGTCCACCCGCCTGCTCGCAGCTGGCCCTGGAGGCTGAGCAGCAGGCCCGGCACCGGGAGGAATTGAACACGCTCTACGTGGCCATGACCCGTGCCCGCCAAGTGCTGGGCATCTCGGCCATCGAGCCGGCCCGCCCCACCCGCGCCTCCTGGTGGGATCGGTTGCAGGGCCTGGCCCAGGCCGTCGAACAAGTGGAGGCGGCTGCAGCCCCCGCAGCGGCCGATGAGCGCCTGGTGCAGTTGCCGGTGCTGCCCGAGCTGCCGCAGGCGCTGCGGCCCGAACGGCTGGAAGAGGCCCAGGACAGTGTGGCCTCGCGCCTGGGACAGGCCATGCACCGGCTGCTGGAGTGGGGCGCCACCGGTGCGGCCCATGTGCGCGCCGTGGCCCGCGAATTCCGGCTGAGCCCAAGCCAGGCCGAGCAAGCCCGCGCGTCGGCCGAGCGCATTCTCCAAGGCGAGGGGGCCTGGGCCTGGCAGCCAGCGCAGCTGCTGTGGCAGGGCAGCGAGGTGGAGCTGGCGCACGAGGGCCAGCTTCTGCGCCTGGACCGGCTGGTGCATCACCGAGACACAGGCTGGTGGGTGCTCGACTACAAGTCGGCGGCCCAGCCCGACACACAGGCCGAGCTGGTGGCCCAGATGCGCGCCTACCAGCGGGCGGTGCAGAGCCTGCACGCAGGGGCCGCCGTGCGCGCGGCCTTCCTCACGGCCGAGGGCCGGCTGCTCGAGCTCCCCCCCGCATAATCCACGGCTTTGCCCGGAACTGCGCTTGCCTGACTCACTCTTGAATTCCCCAGAGGTGGCCATCATTGGTGGTGGCCCGGCCGGCCTCATGGCCGCACAGGTGCTGGTGCGTGGGGGCGCGCACGTGCGCGTGTACGACGCCATGCCCTCGGTGGGCCGCAAGTTCCTGCTGGCGGGCCGCGGCGGCCTGAATCTCACGCACTCTGAGCCCGCCGACCGCTTTGCGACCCGCTACGGTGAGGCGCAGGCCCAGGTCAGCGCCTGGCTGGCGGGCTTTGGCAGCACCGAGGTCTGTCAGTGGGCCCAGGCGCTGGGCACCGAGACTTTTGTCGGAACCTCTGGCAGGGTGTTTCCCAAGGACATGAAGGCCGCCCCGCTGCTGCGTGCCTGGCTGCACGAGCTGCGCCTGGCCGGGGTGCGGTTTTCCATGCGCCACCGCTGGACGGGCTGGAGCGAGGCGGGCGAACTGCGGTTCGACACCCCCACGGGTGAGCGCCGGGTGAGCGCGGACGTGGTCTTGCTCGCCCTGGGCGGCGGCAGCTGGGCCCGGCTGGGCTCCGACGGGGCCTGGGTGCCCTGGCTGGCTGCGCGGGGTGTGGCGGTGTCGCCCCTGCGCCCCTCCAACAGCGGTTTTGACGTGGCGGGCGCGAATGGCCAAGGCTGGAGTGACTTTTTTCGAAGCCGTTTTGCGGGCCAGCCCTTCAAGTCGGTGGCCCTGCGCTTTTCGGATGCCCGGGGTCGGCGTTTTGCCCGCAAGGGGGAGTTTGTCGCCACCGACACAGGGGTTGAGGGCAGCCTGATTTATGCCGCCTCGGCCCTGCTGCGCGACGAGATCGAGGCCAGCGGTCATGCCACTTTTTAGCTGGACCTGCTGCCCGACCGCAGCGCTGACGAGGTGCTGGCCGAGGTGCGCCGGCCCCGAGGCTCGCGCTCCCTGTCGTCCCACCTGAAAAGCCGGCTGCGGCTGGACGGCATCAAGTCGGCGCTGCTGCACGAACTGCTCGAGCCGGCCGACTGGCAAGACCCGGTGCGGCTGGCCCAGGCCATCAAGGGCCTGCCGGTGGTGCTCAAGGCAGCGCGTCCGCTGGACGAGGCCATCAGCAGCGCCGGCGGCGTGGGCTGGGCCGGTTTAGACGACTCGCTGCGTCTGCGCGCCGGCCCGCCTGCGCACCAGGCGGTGTTTTGCGCCGGCGAGATGCTCGACTGGGAAGCGCCCACCGGCGGCTACCTGCTCACGGCCTGCCTGGCCAGCGGTGTGCGAGCCGGGGAGGGCGCGCTGCAACACTGGCGGGCGCTGCAGTCTGCGTTATCCGAGGCTTGAGCCATGATTGTTCGTTTCCACATTGATGAATTCCAGCGCGGCCAGTTCGACTACCGCGTCACGCACGAAGGCCTGGACCTGTTTGCTGATGCGGGGCTGGCGAGCCTGGAGGCCTGCCTGTTCGCGGCCCTGGATGGGCTGGGTGCTGACGCGCTGGCGGCCGAGGTGGCCTTCAAGGGCGTGGTCAGCGGCACCTACCCCTTGGGCTCGATCGCGGCCATGCCTGCGCAAATTGCAGAGCATGCACGCCACACCACCGAGGCCATCGAGGAGGTGCTGCGCGAGGCCGGCGGCCTGCAGCGCAGCTGAAACACGCTGCGGCCCCGCCCAGAAAAAAGGAGAGCACGCGGCTCTCCTTTTTCATGAATAGGTGACGAGCCTGACCCCGGCACTGACTCCACAGTTAGGGCTGCTTGGTTCCCCACCTGACCCGGTTGGCCGCTTCGCCATGCGGGAAGGCCCGTCACGGTTGATTGTAAGTCGCCGGGCCTGCTCTTCAGGGCTTGCGGGCGTGTTTTTTCGCTCGGGTGTGGCCTGCCATGTTCTGGCCAGCCACCAGGGCAGCCCGAGCACGGCAGCGTCTTAGAATCGGTCGATGTCTTACCTCGTCCTGGCCCGCAAGTACCGACCCAAGAGCTTTTCTGAAATGGTCGGGCAGATGCACGTGGTGCAGGCCCTGGGCAACGCCCTTGAAACCCAACGCCTGCACCATGCCTACCTGTTCACGGGCACGCGCGGGGTGGGCAAGACCACGGTCTCCCGTATCCTGGCCAAGTCCCTCAATTGCCTGGGGGCCGACGGGCAGGGCGGCATCACCGCCACGCCCTGCGGTGTGTGCCAGGCCTGCAGTGACATCGATGCCGGCCGCTTCGTCGACTACACCGAACTCGACGCCGCCTCCAACCGAGGTGTTGATGAGATCGCCCAGCTGCTGGAGCAGGCGGTCTACAAGCCGGTGGTGGGGCGCTTCAAGGTCTTCATGATCGACGAGGTGCACATGCTCACCAACACGGCCTTCAATGCCATGTTGAAGACCCTGGAGGAGCCACCGGCCTACCTCAAATTCGTGCTGGCCACCACGGACCCGCAAAAGGTGCCGGCTACCGTGCTCTCCCGTTGCCTGCAGTTCAATCTGCGGCCCATGGCTCCGGAGACCATCGTGGAGCACCTGGTGGCCGTGCTGGCCACCGAACAGATTCCTGCCGAGCTGCCGGCCTTGCGCCTTTTGGCGCGTGCCGCCCGCGGCTCGATGCGCGATGCGCTCTCGCTGACCGACCAAGCCATTGCCTTCGGTTCGGGCCGGCTGGAGGAGGCGGGTGTGCGCCATATGCTGGGCAGCGTGGACCGCAGCCATGTGTTTCAGCTGCTGCACGCGCTGGCGCAGGGCGATGGCCGCCGCGTGGTCGAGCTCAGCGACACCCTGCGCATCAATGGCCTGAGCGCGGCCTCCACCCTGGAAGAGATGAGCATGGTCCTGCAGCGCATGGCCGTGCTGCAGGCCGTGCCCGGCCACACCGATGCCGCTGATGCCGCCGATGCCGAGCAGGCCGAGATGGCGGCCCTGGCGCAGCAGATGCCGCCCGATGAAACCCAGCTGCTCTACAGCCTGTGCCTGCACGGGCGTGGTGAACTTGGCCTGGCGCCGGACGAGTACGCTGCCCTGACCATGGTGCTGCTGCGCCTGCTGGCCTTCAAGAAGCCTGGTCAGGCGGCCGCGGCGCCTTCGACTGAGCGAACCCAACTGGCAGGGGGTGCCGTCGAGCCCCCAAAAAAGCCGCTTCCTGAGCCGTCTGCGGCTGCGGCTTCCTCACACTCACGGGCAGCCAGCCCTGCTTCGCCGTCTTCACGGGCAGCCAGCCCTGCATCGCCGTCCGTGCAGGCCGCCCGTTCTCCGCTGCCTGCAGAGCCAGAGCACCGTGCTGCGCCTGCCAAACCCGCGCCCGTGCCGCCCTGGGAAGCTGAGCCCGAACACATCACGGCCGTGGACGAGGCCTCTGACCTGCCTCTGGATGAACCCGCGCTGGCGCCCGCACCGCAGCCGTCCCCCACAGCCCGGCCGCCGCAAGTGGCTCTGCAGACCACCGCCCTGGGCGAGGTCTGGGCGGGCTGGGTGCAGCGGCTGCTCAAGGCCGAACTGATCAGCGCCC
>CANGYC010000056.1 GCA_947457975.1 Comamonadaceae bacterium
CCCCAGAGCCGGGGCCGAGGCCGCGATCGACGGGGTTAACCGCGCCCGTCTCTGGGCCGATGACGCCAACACCGCCAGCGCGCCCGGCTACACCCTGGTGAACCTGCGCCTGCGTCAGCGCTGGGCCATGGGGCCGGCTCGCCTGGAGGCCTTTGCCGGCGTGGACAACCTGGCCGATCGCCGCACCATTGGTTCGGTGATCGTCAACCAGTCCGGTTCGGCCTACTTTGAGCCTGGCTTGCCCCGCACCTGGCTGCTGGGACTGCAGGCGCACCTGCCTTTCTGATCCAGCGCGAGGCCTCTGTCCTCGGCGCTATGGCTCAAACGCCCAGGTAGCCCGACAGCTGCGGGCTCGCCGCCACATCCTTGGCCGTCCCCTGCAGCACCACCTGGCCCTTTTGCAACACCAGGGCGCGGTCGGAGTGGGCGAGCACCTTGCGGTAGTCGCGGTCCACGATGAGGGTGGCAATGCCGCTGGCGCGGATCTCGGCGATCACACGCCAGATGTCGGCCACGATCATTGGCGCCAGGCCCTCGGTGGCCTCGTCCAGGATGATGAGTTCGGGGTGCGTCATGAGCACGCGGCCGATGGAGAGCATCTGCTGCTCGCCGCCCGAGAGTTGCGATCCCAGGTTGGAGAAGCGCTCTTTCAGGCGCGGGAAGGTGTCCAGCACCTTCTCGCAGGTCCAGGTGTTCTGCCCGTCCTTGCCGCGCCGTGCCGCCATGATGAGGTTCTCGCGCACCGTGAGGTTGGGGAACACGCCCCGGCCTTCGGGCACGTAGCCCACACCCAGGCGCGCCACTTCATGCGGCTTGGCGCGCGAGCAGTCCTGGCCGAAGAGGTGGATGTCGCCTTCGCGCTGCGTCACGTGGCCCAGCACGGTTCGGATCAGGGTGCTCTTGCCCATGCCGTTGCGGCCCAGCAGGCCCACGGTCTGGCCACTGCCGATCTGCAGGTCGATGCCGTGCAGCACGTGGCTCGAACCGTACCAGGCGTGGATGCCCTGCGCCTGCAGCAGCCATTCGTTCGGTGGCGAGGTCGTCATGCTCAGTGCTCTCCCAGGTAGGCGGCCTGCACCTGCGCATTGCTGCGCACCCGCTCAGGCGTGTCGGTGGCGATCACGGCACCATTGACCATGACGGTGATGAAGTCGGCAATGCGGAAGATCGCATCCATGTCGTGCTCCACCAGCAAGATGGCGTGGCCGACCTTGAGCCGGTCCAGCAGGGCCAGCATGCGCTCGGTTTCTTCAGCGCCCATGCCGGCCATGGGTTCGTCCAGCAGCAGCACCTGCGGGTGCGTCGCCAGGCACATGGCAATTTCCAGCTGGCGCTTTTGCCCGTGCGAGAGCAGCCCGGCGGGCCGCTCCAGCAGCTCTGACAAGCCCGCCTGCGCGGCAGCCTCACGTGCGGCAGCGGTGCTGTCTGCGCACGTTTGTGCGCTCTGCCACAGGGCCCAGGGCTTTTGGTGGGCAGCTTGCGCGGCCAGCCGGCAGTTCTCCAGCACGGTGAACTGGGGATACACCGTGGTGCGCTGGTAGCTGCGGCCCAGGCCGGCGCGGGCGCGTCGGGGCTGGGTCCAGCCGGTCACGTCTTCACCCATGAGCTCGACCGTGCCGCTGGAGGGCGGGATCTCACCGGAGAGGATGTTGATGAGGGTGGACTTGCCGGCGCCGTTGGTGCCGATGACGGCGTGAACCTTGCCGCGCTCGAGCTCAATCGAGACGCGGTCCAAGGCCAGCAGGCCACCCCAGCGGCGCGAGATCTCGCGGCCGCGCAGCAGCACTTCGTTATGGAATTCAGGCGACGTCATGGGCACCTCCCTGGGCATTGCGGCGGCCGACCAGCCGCTCTCGGATGGCCTCGGGCAGCCCGATCAGGCCGCGCGGCAGCAGCACCACGCTGGCGATGATGGTCAGGCCCAGGCCCATGTTCCAGTGTTTGGCAAAGGGGCCGAACACCGCCTCGGACTTGAACAGCTCCTGCAACAGTGCAAAGGCGAAGGCGCCCAGCATGGCGCCGCGCAGGTCGCCCAGGCCGCCCAGGATGATCATGATGAGCACGGCGCCCGAGAGGTGCCAGCTCATCATCTCCGGGTTCACGAAGCCGTCCTTGATGGCAAAAAGAAAACCAGCCAGGCCGGCGATGCCGCCCGAGATCACAAAGGCCGCCAGCTTGTAGGGGTAGGTGGAAAAACCGGTGGCCCGCATGCGCTGCTCGTTCACCCGGATGCCTGCCAGGGCCCGGCCAAAGCGCGATTCCAGCAGCACGGCCAGGAAGATGAACACCACCACCAACACTGCCAGCGTGAACTGGTAGAGCACGCGCGGATTGTCCAGGTTCAGCCAGCTGGCCAGCGTGGGCTTGAGCATCAGGTAGATGCCGTCGGTCCCGCCGCCCAGGGGCGTGTCGTGCACCACGTAGTAGGCCATCTGCGCGAAGGCCAGCGTCACCATGATGAAGTACACGCCCTTGGTGCGCAGCGACAGCGCCCCCACCACCAGCGCATACAGGGCCGCAGCCACCACCGAGGCCGGCAGCAGCCAGGCCAGTGAGGCGGCATCGGTCTGGGGCGACAGCAGCACCGCGGCATAGGCACCGATGCCAAAGAAGGCTGCGTGCCCGAAGCACACGAGGCCCGTGGTGCCCACCAGCAACTCCAGGCTCAGCGCGAAGATGGCGTAGATCATGATCTTGCTGACCAAATCAATGCCGTAGTTGCCCGAGAAGGTGGGAAACAGCGCCAGCGCGGCAAACAGGGCCAGCGCAAACAGGTTTTTGGAATGCATCATGTTGGTTCAGCCCGCCTTGAACAGGCCGTCCGGCTTCCACAGCAGGATCAGGGCCATCAGCACATAGACCAGCACGCCGGCCGCCTGGGGCAGCAGGACCTTGCCGAAGGTATCGACCACGCCGATGAGCAGCGCCGCCAGCAGCGCGCCCCGGATGGAGCCGATGCCGCCGATCACCACCACCACGAAGCAGATGATGAGCACGCTGCTGCCCATGCCCGGGTACACCGAGGACACGGGCGCGGCCACCATGCCGGCGAGCACGGCAATGGCCACGCCCGCGGCGAACACCACGCGGTAGAGGAACTTGATATCGATGCCCAGGGACTGCACCATCTCACGGTTGGTGGAGCCGGCGCGGATCATCATGCCCAGCCGGGTGCGCGTGAACACCAGGTACATGCCCAGGGCCAGCGCCAGGCACACGCCCGAAATGAACAGGCGGTACACCGGGTAGGTCATGACGTCGCCGAGCTCGAGCTTGCCAGCCAGCAGCGCCGGCACCTCCACGCCATGCACATCGTCACCCACCAGGATGGATCGCAGCTCCTCGAACACCAGGATCAGGCCGTAGGTCATGAGCACCTGCTGAAGATGCTCGCGCTCGTAGAGGAAGCTGTAGAAGACCCACTCGAGCACGTAGCCCAGCAGCACCGACAGGACGAAGCCCACCAGCAGCACCGAGAAGAAGCCCCCGCCGAAGGTGGCGGCCACGGCGGGCGCCAGCGCATAGGCCATGTAGGCACCGATCATGTAGAAGCTGCCGTGGGCCAGGTTGATCACGCCCATGATGCCGAAGATCAGCGTCAGGCCCGATGCCACCAGGAACAGCAGCAGGCCGTACTGCAGCGAGTTCAGGCACTGGATCAGAAAAATGGACAAGTCCATGGAGGCTTACCTTTGTTCTCGATCGCGGCCACACGGGCCGCGGAAGGGGGTGAAGGGGGATTATCGGATCAGCTTTCTCAGCCCCGGTCCGGGTCGACCCGCAGTCCGTGGTGGATGAGGCGTCGTGTCGTCATGGGGTTTCTTTCTCGTTCATGGACTGTGGTGTGAAGAAAGCCTGGGCATGTGCGATCAGCCGCTCGGGCTGGTCGCGGTGCGGCGAATGACCACAGTCGGGCAGTTCCAGCAACTCGGCGTGGGGCACGCGCCGCTGGATGCCGCGGATCTGCTCAAGCGTGCCGTACTCGTCGTCCAGGCCCTGCACGGCCAGCAGGGGACAGCCGATGGTGGCGATCTCTTCTTCGAGCGACCAGTCCCGGAAAGCCGGGTCCAGCCAGATGCGGTTCCAGCCCCAGAAGGCCGAGTCGGGGTCGGCATGGTGGCGGGCCAGCTTGTCTTTGAGGTCGGTGTCCAGGTAGGCACGGCGGGCCTGTTCGATGCTCTGCACCGAGACGTCTTCCACCAGGATGTGCGGCGCCAGCACCATGGCCCCGGCGGTGTGTTCGGGCCGGCGGGCGGCATGGATCAGCGCGATCGAGCCGCCGTCGCTGTGGCCAAAGAGCCAGACGGGCTCTTGTACGCCCACGGCCTTGAGGAAGGCGGGCAGCAGCTCCAGGGCCTGGCGGTGCATGAAGTCGCTGGCCCACAGCTCGGCGGCTTCGCGTGCGGTGGAGCGGCCGTAGCCCGGACGGGAATACACCAGGCCCCGGCAGCCCAGCGCGCCGCACAGTTGCGCGGGAAAGTCGCGCCACATGGACAGCGAGCCCAGGCCCTCATGGAGGAAGACCATGACGAGCGCGTCAGCGTCCGAGGGACCCACCCACTGGTATTCCAGCTGCACGGCTCGGCCTGCCCAGTCGAGCTGGGCGAACAGCAATCCTTCCGGCACGCTGGCGCCGGAAGCCAAAGGCGTCACCATGGTGCTCAGACGGCGGCCCGAGTGGCTTCGCGCTCACGCAGCCTGAATCGCTGGATCTTGCCGGTGGCGGTCTTGGGCAGTTCGTCCAGAAATTCGATCATGCGCGGGTACTTGTAGGGTGCCAGGCGTTCTTTCACGAAGGCCTTGAGCTCGGCCTCATCCACTTGCTGGCCAGACTTGAGCACCACGAAGGCCTTGGTTTTGGTCAGGCCATCGGTGTCGGTCATGCCCACCACCGCGGCTTCGAGCACGGCTGCATGCTGCACCAGCGTGGCCTCCACCTCGAAAGGCGAGACGTAGATGCCGCTGACCTTGAGCATGTCGTCGCTGCGGCCGGAGTAGGTGTAGCTGCCGTCAGCATTGCGCACGTACTTGTCGCCGCTCTTGGTCCAGCCGCCCTGGAAGGTGTCGCGGGATTTTTCGCGGTTGCCCCAGTACAGCAGGGCTGCGCTGGGGCCCTGGATATAGAGGTCACCAGGCTCGCCCTCAGGCACGGGCTGGCCGTCTTCGGCGCGCAGCTCGATCGCGTAGCCCGGCACGGGCCAGCCGGTGGTGCCGTAGCGCACCTGGCCTGGCCGGTTGGACAGGTAGATGTGCAGCATCTCGGTGGAGCCGATGCCGTCGATGATCTCCACGCCGAAGTGGCGGGTGAAGCGCTCGCCCAGCTCGGCCGGTAGGGCCTCGCCTGCCGAGGAGCACAGGCGCAGGGCCACCTCGCTTTTGGCGGGCAGCTTGGGCGAGGCCAGCATGCCGGCAAAGCCCGTGGGCGCGCCAAAGAAGACGGTGGGCTGGTGATCGATCCAGCGCTTGAAGGTGGCGTCGGGCGTGGGTCGCTCGGCCATCAGCACCACGGTGGCGCCCACACTCAAGGGAAAGCTCAGCGCGTTACCCAGGCCGTAGGCGAAAAACAGCTTGGCCGCCGAAAAGCAGATGTCGTTTTCCTTCAGACCCAGAATGGGCTTGCCATAGAGCTCGGCCGTCCAGTAGGGGTTGGCATGCGTGTGCGTGGTGCCTTTGGGTTTGCCGGTGGAGCCGGAGGAGTAGAGCCAAAAGCCCGGGTCGTCCGCGCCGGTGTTGGCGCATTGGGCCAGCGGCGCGCTGCGGCCGATCAGCGCCTCCATGTCGATGGCTTCTTCACTCAGCACGGCGCTCGGGCGCGACACCACCAGGTGCTTGACCTCGTGGCCGCCCTGCACCAGGGCCTGGCGCAGCGTGGGTAGCAGCGCCCCCGAGACCAGCACGGCCTGCGAGCGGCTGTGCTGCAGCATGTAGGCGTAGTCCTCGGCCGTCAGCAGCGTGTTCACAGCCACGGGTACCACGCCAGCGTAGAGAGCCCCCAGGAAGCTCACCGCCCAGTCGCTGGAGTCGTGCATCAGCAGCAGCACGCGTTCTTCGCGGCGCACGCCCAGCGACAGCAGGCCGCCGGCAAAGCGGCGGATGCGCTCGGCCAGCTCGCCGTAGCTGAGCGTGCCTGCGTCATCGATAAAGGCCGTTTTACCCGGTCGCTGTGCGTTGAGCTCGATCAGGTGCTGCGCAAAGTTAAAGCGCGCCGGCGGCGCCGGCGGCAGCTGCGGCGCGGGATGGGGCTGGGGGCTGAGCATGGGGTCTCCTCTCTCACTTCCGTGTGTGGTCAAAGGTCGATCGCTGCGTGTGTGTTCTGCAAGGTCTTGTTGTGGGCGCAGCGAGCGTGGGTCAGCGGTTCATGCGGCAGACGCCGGGGTTGGCGGCTGGAGTTGGTCGAGCACCGCGGTGCTGGCCTGGATGGCGGCGCGGCGGTGGTAGAAGTTCAGCGCCCGCAGGCCGCCGAGCTCCTCGCCGCCGCCGGCACGGCCGGGTCCGCCGTGCAGGGACTGCGGCATCACGTTGCCGTGCCCGGTGTGCAGGGCCGCCACGTCGGGGCTGATGATGTGCACGCGGCCGTGGCTGTCGGCCAGCTCCAGCGCGGCGCAAGCCAGGGCGCCGGTGTCATTGCCATACAGCGAGGTCACCAGCGAGCCCTGGCCGCGGCGGATCAGCTCGAAGGCGTGGGCGCTGTCGCGGTAGGGCACCAGCGTGGCCACTGGGCCGAAGACCTCATGCTCGTGCACCAGTTTGGCGGCGTCGCTGGCTGCCGCATCTTTGAGGCCCAGCAGGGTGGGGCCCACGCAGCAGGCCACGGCCGGGTCGGCATCCACCAGCTTATGCGTGGCGCCGTCGTGCAGCACCTGCGCTTCTTGCTTGAGCAGGGCCAGGCCTTCCTTGACCGACTGCAGCTGCGCGCGGCTGACCAGCGCGCCCATGCGCACCGATTCGTTGCGCGGGTTGCCCACGGTGGTCTTGGCCAGGCGGGCGCTGATGGCGGCGGCCACCTCGGCGGCCTGGGCCTCGGGCACCAGCACGCGGCGAATGGCCGTGCACTTCTGGCCGGACTTCACGGTCATCTCGCGCGCCACTTCTTTAACCAGCAGGTCCACCGCCTCGGCGCTCGCGCCGGGCAGCAGCAGGGCCGAGTTCAGGCTGTCGGCCTCGATGTTCACCCGCACCGAGCGGCGCGTGACGGCTGGGTGCGAGCGGATCACTTCAGCCGTGTCGGCCGAGCCGGTGAAGGACACCACGTCGAAGGGCTGCAGCTGGTCCAGGAGGCCTTGGGAGGAGCCGCAGATCACCGACAGGGCGCCAGCAGGCAGCACGCCGGCGTCGACCACGTCTTTGACCATGCGCTGGGTCAGCCAGGCCGTGGCCGTGGCCGGCTTGATGATCACGGGCACGCCCGACAGCAGCGCGGGGGCGGCTTTTTCCCACAGACCCCAGCTCGGGAAATTGAAGGCGTTGATGAACAGCGCCACGCCTCGCGTGGGCACCAGCACGTGCTGGCTTTGGAACAGCGGGTCTTTGCCCAGGCGGGCGAGTTCGCCGTCTTGCAGGTGGTGGCGCGCGCCGAGCTGCTCGCCCATGCGGGCGTACTGGCCCAGGGTGAAGATGCCGCCGTCGATGTCCACGGCCGAGTCGTTCTTGACGGTGCCGCTGTTGGCGGTGGCGATCTCGTAATAGGCCTCGCGCTGACCCTGCAGCACCTGCACCACCTGAGCCAGCAGCTGGCCGCGTTGTTGGTAGTTCAAGGCGCGCAAGGCGGCGCCGCCATTCTCGCGGGCAAACGCAAAGGCGTCGGCCAGGTCCAGGCCGGTGGCGTCCACGCGCACGAGCTCTGTGCCCAGCACCGGGTCCAGGAGCACGGTGCCCGCGCCAGTGCCAGCCTGCCAGCGGCCGGCCACGTAATTGGAGAGCAGTTCGGTCATGGGTGTTCCTGGCTTATGCGGTGAATTCAATGCGGCCCTGGGGCAGCAGGTAGAGCACCAGGGCGCGGCCCTGGCTGACAGTGGGGCGGTGGGCGCTGCCGGGCGGGCAGACCAGCCAGCCGGCGGTGCGGCCGTCGAAGGTGGCGCCTTCGTCCATGGGCATGATCAGGTCGATCTCGCCTTCCGGGTGCACATGGTGGGGGCCGGCGATGTCCTTCATGTCGACCACGTCCACGGAAAAGCCGTGCAGGTCGTCGGCGGCCTTGAAGATGCGGCCGTACTTGAGGCCGCCGCCCTCACGGTTGGCCAGCCAACCCTCGGCCACGCCGGCCTCGCAGCTGGCGCGCAGGGCCGCATAGCTGGCGCTCTGGGCGCCGTGTTCGGCGTTCAGCCAGCGGTCCAGGTCCTCGTTCAGGGGGCGCTGGGCAATCTGGGCTGTCAATTGAGCAATTTGTTCACGAAATTCGGCGGGTGACATGGCTCTCTGGTGCTGAGGTGGAGGGTTAGGCCTTGGCTTGCCAAACCCGGTGATATGAATTATTGTGCGTGTGTGGACGATAGAGCCGAGAAATAAGCATGTCAAGCACTATATTGCAGGAATCCGGGTTAACCCCTGGTCGCATCGTCGAGAACCCTGACAAGAACCCCTTCCTGGTGGCTTTGGGTGAACGTGTGCGTGCCCTGCGTTCGCGCCGCGGCATGACGCGCAAGGCGGTGTCGGTGGCGGCCAATGTGTCGGAGCGGCACCTTGCCAACCTGGAGTACGGTGAAGGCAATGCCTCCATCCTGGTGCTGCTGCAGGTCGCCGGTGCCCTGCAGTGCAGCTTGGCCGAACTCATTGGCGACGTCACCACCTCCTCACCCGAATGGCTGCTGATCCGCGAGCTGCTCGAAAGCCGCAGCGAGCCCGATCTGCGCCGCGTGCGCCAGGCCATTGGCGAGTTGCTGGGTACTGGGGGCGGCGCCACCGTGAGCCCTCGCATTGCCCTGGTGGGTCTGCGCGGTGCAGGCAAGTCCACCCTGGGCCAGATGCTGGCCGACGACCTGGGCTTTCCCTTCGTGGAGCTCAGTCGCGAGATTGAAAAATTCGCGGGCTGCAGCGTCTCGGAAATCCAGGCGCTCTATGGCCAGAATGCCTACCGACGCTACGAGCGCCGGGCCTTGGAGGAAGCCATCCAGATCTATCCCGAGGCGGTGATTGCCACGCCTGGCGGCATCGTCTCGGATGCGGCCACTTTCAACCAGCTGCTCACGCACTGCACCACGGTCTGGTTGCAGGCCGACCCGGAAGACCACATGAAGCGGGTGCTGGCCCAGGGAGACACCCGCCCCATGGCCGCCAGCAAAGAGGCCATGGAAGACCTGCGCGGCATCTTGGCCGGCCGTGCCGCCTTCTATTCCAAGGCGCAACTGAGCCTGGACACCAGCGCCCAGGCCGTGGAGCCCAGCTTCGTGCTGCTGCGCCAGCGGGTCCGTGAGGCCCTGCAACTGCCTTTGTGAGCAATTTCTGAGTTGGGTGAAAAAAAGTGCTTGACGCCGTTTCAATAAATGCACTATCATGCGTGTCATTGATTTCAAAAAGTGCACTTTGATGCATTAGCTGCGGCTACAGACCGACACCCACACCCTCACGGAGAGACACACATGAGCACCAACGCCACCATGCCCCGCGTCGAGTACCAGACCAACCCGGCGCAATACCGCCACGTCAAGCTGAGCTTCGACGGCCCGGTCGCCACCCTCAAGGTGGACATTGACGAGAACGCCGGCCTGCGCCCGGGCTACAAGCTCAAACTGAACTCTTACGACCTGGGTGTGGACATTGAACTCAACGACGCCGTCAATCGCATCCGCTTCGAGCACCCTGAAGTCAAGACCGTGGTCGTGACCAGCGCCAAGGAAAAGGTGTTCTGCTCCGGCGCCAACATCTTCATGCTGGGCGTCTCCAGCCACGCTTGGAAGGTCAACTTCTGCAAGTTGGCCAACGGGACCCGCAATGGCCTGGAAGACTCCTCTAAGAACGAAGGCCTGAAGTTCCTGGCCGCCGTCAACGGCGCCTGCGCCGGAGGCGGCTACGAGCTGGCCCTGGCCTGCGACGAGATCGTGCTGGTAGATGACCGCTCCAGCGCCGTGAGCCTGCCCGAGGTACCGCTCCTGGGTGTGCTGCCCGGCACCGGCGGCCTGACTCGTGTGACCGATAAGCGCCATGTGCGCCATGACCTGGCCGACATCTTCTGCACCAGTGTGGAAGGCGTGCGCGGCCAGAAGGCGGTCGATTGGCGCCTGGTCGACGAGGTGGCCAAGCCGGCCGTGTTTGGCGAGCGCGTCAAGGCCCGTGCCCTGGCCCTGGCGGCCAAGAGCCAGCGCCCCGACAGCGCCAAAGCCGTGGCCCTGTCGCCCCTGAACCGCACGATCGAGGCCGATGCCCTGCGCTACCAGCATGTGACCGTTGAAATTGACCGCGCCCGGCGCCTGGCCACCTTCGTGGTCAAGAGCCCCAGCGGCGCACAGCCCACCGACATCGCCGGCATCGAAGCCCTGGGCGAGCAGTGGTTCCCGCTGGCCATGGTCCGTGAACTCGAAGACGCCATCCTGCAGATGCGCACCAACGAACTCGACATTGGCCTGTGGCTCATCAAGACCTCGGGCGATGCCCAGGCCGTGCTGGCCATGGACGCCCTGCTCATGGCCCACCAGGACCACTGGCTGGTGCGCGAGACCATCGGTTACCTGCGCCGCACCTTCAGCCGCCTGGATGTGTCCTCGCGCAGCCTGTTCGCCCTCATCGAACCCGGCTCCTGCTTTGCGGGCTCCTACCTGGAACTGGCCCTGGCCTGCGATCGCAGCTACATGCTGGCCCTGCCGGACGATGAAGCGCAGGCACCGGCCATCACGGTGGGTGACACCAACTTTGGCCTCTTCCCCATGGCCACCGGCCAGAGCCGCCTGGGCCGTCGCTTCTACGACGAGCAGCCTGCCCTGGACGCCGTGCGCGCCAAAGCTGGCCAGCCGCTGGATGCCGACGCCGCCTTCGCCGTGGGCCTGGTCACGGCCAACCCAGATGACATCGACTGGGCCGACGAGGTGCGCATCGCCATTGAAGAGCGCATGTCCATGTCGCCGGACTCG
>CANGYC010000057.1 GCA_947457975.1 Comamonadaceae bacterium
ATCCGAATGTGCGCGCGGCGCTGAGCAACGTCGACATTGCCCGCCTGGAAGTGGCCCGCGCCGAAGCGGGCCATAGGCCCACTGTGGATCTGACCGCCAGCTACAGCTACGGGCGCAATCCCCAGGGTAACTTCACCTCCACGGCGACCTCGGCCACCAAATCGACGGTGCTCGGCGTGAGCCTGAACCTGCCGCTGTTCGCCGGCTATGCGACGCAAAACCGCATTCGCGAAACGCTGGCTCTGGCCGACCGCGCCCGCACCGACCTCGAAGGTGCGCGCCGCACCGTGGCGCTGAACACCCGCCAGGCCTTCTTTGGCGTGGTGTCTAGCCAAGGTCGGGTGCGCGCCCTGGAAGCGGCCGAACTCTCAACCCAAAGCTTGGTGGACTCCACCAAGCTGGGTTATCAGGTGGGCGTGACCATCAACCTGGACGTGCTGGATGCACAAAGCCAGCTGTTCCAGACCCGGCGCGACCTCGCGGTGGCCCGCTACGAGGTGCTGGTCGGCAACCTGCGCCTGCGCCAGGCCAGCGGCGTGCTGGTGCCGCAGGATCTGCAGCCCATCAACACCCTGCTGGTCAAGCCCTGAGCCAGCACCTGAGCCAGCATCTGAGCCGGGCCCCTGAAGCGGCCCCTCATTCAGCCAGGCCCAGCGCCACACCAGCCCTGCGCCCCAGCTGCGGGAACACCGTGGTCACGGGCAGCACCTCCGGCAGCACATAAACAATGGCGCGGCCACCGAAGCGGCCCACCAGGGGCTGCACCACCTGCTCGTAAAAGACACGGGGCACATTGATGCAGCCATACGAAATGCGGTTGTCCTCCGGCGTGGCAGACGCCAGGCGCTGCAGGCGCCGCTCGGCCGGTTGGGTGGCGCGCACACGGTGCAGCGAGACGGCGGCCTCGTAGTCCACCCAGAGCACCTCCTCGCCCTGGGCGTTGTGCCCCAGCTCAGCCTCAAAGCGGCCTGCCGGGGTGGTGCGCTCATCGGGCTGGATGCTGGCGATCGGCCGCTCGCCGATGCCAGGCACGCTGTGATCGCCCCGCGCTGCCCCCATGAGCACGGGCGCAGAGGCGCGCAAGGCACCCGAGGCATCAAAAGCGAAGGCGCGGGCACGGGCTTTGTCGACCACGATGAACGGCAGTTGCTGGTTGTCCAGGGTGGCCCGCACCCACTGGATCAGCTGGCGTGTGGCCGGTGCGGCCCGGCTCAGACCCGCATCGGCCGCCTGGGCCGACGGCAACAGGCACGCAGCCAGCAGCAGCCACGCGGCCAGCCACCCGGAACGAAAAGCGTGATGCACACCAAGCTCCCCAGAAAAAGAAGGCGGCCTGCGCCGCCCTTGAATCCCAACAAACCAAACACCGGGGCGGCACCGCGCGCCCGGCGTCTGGCGCCATGCCTTTCAGTTGCGGTCGGCGCGTGGCTTGCGGGGGGCGCTGCCGGTACCCATGGGGGATGAGGGTGCGGGTGTCGTGGTGGTGGTGGTCTCCGTGGTCGTGGCGCCGGAGCCCATGCTGCCGGTGCCAGAGCTGCTCGCGCCGCTCGAGCTGCCGGCGCCCGCGGGGGAGGCGCTCGTGTCGCTCTGGACCGGGTTGTCCGCCGAACCGGCGGCACCTGCGCCAGACTGCGCATAGGCCAGGCCCACGGCGGCGGCCAGGGCGGTGCTGAGGGTCAAGGAAAGAAGTTTGGAACTCATGCAAGCATCTCCAGTTAAAACCATCGGACGTCGATGGAAGGAGACGGATTCTTCAAGCCCGGCCTGCGCGCAAGCTGTGGGATGCCGCACGAGGCCGGTGTCAGACAAGCGCCCCGTGTCCGGGGCCTAAACAGACACAGACAGTGGCTTTTTTTCAGCCCCGCTGGTGCTGGAGCTCAAGCATGTTGGCCGTGCGTTCGGCCGTGCCACGGTGCCGCAGGGCAAAGGCCTGGGCAGCTTGGGCGGCCTGGGCCTGGCGCTCGGGGCGCATCAAGCCAGCTGCCGCCTCCAGGGCCTGGACCAGGTCCAGCACCCGCCAGGCCGCACCTTCTGCCAGGGCTTGCTCAGCCACCTCGCTGAAATTGAAGGTGTGCGGCCCCATCACCACCGGACAGGCGCAGGCCGCGGCCTCGATCAGGTTCTGACCGCCCAGGGGCAAAAAGCTGCCTCCCAACAGCGCCAGCTGGCTCAGGCCGTAATACAGCGCCATCTCGCCCAGCGAGTCGCCCAGCCAGAGCGTGCCCGGCGCAGGTGCGGGCATGCGCTCCAGGCCAGTGCCCCAGGTGCTGCGGCGCGACACCGTCCAGCCCGCCGCCTCAGCCAGGCGCGCCACCTCGTCAAAGCGCTGGGGATGGCGCGGCACGAGCAGCACTTGGACATGCTTGCACGCTCCGGCGGCCAGAGCCTGGAGCAGCAGGGCCTCCTCGCCTTCGCGCGAACTGGCGAACATGAGCACCGGACGCTGCAGTTGCTGGGCGCGCGCAAGTGCAAGCAGCTCCTCATTGGGCTGCGCATCGAACTTGAGGTTTCCCAGCACCGCCTCTACGCGCGTGCCGAGCTGGCGCAGGCGCTGGGCATCGGCCTCGGACTGCGCCAGGGCGGCGCTCAGGCCCGCATAGGCCGGGCGGGCCAGCGCAGGCCAGCGCTGGGCCTGCTGCAGGGTCTTGTCGGACAGGCGCGCATTGACCAGCCACAGAGGCAAGCCCTGAGCCTGAGCACCCGCCACCAGCTGGGGCCAGACCTCGGTTTCCATGAGCACGCCCAACCGGGGCTTGAAATGCCTGAGAAAACGCTGCACGGCCTGCGGTGAATCCCAGGGCTGCCAGACCTGCACATCGCCAGGCCGCAACAGCTTGCGGCCTTCGGCCCGACCGGTGGCCGTGCCATGGGTGAGCAGCACACGCAGGCCGGGCTGGCGCTCGCGCCAAGCCTTGAGCAGAAGACCTGCGGCCAGCGTCTCGCCCAGGGACACCGCATGCAGCCAAACCAAGGCTTGAGCGGTCTCGGCAGGCTGTGTGTAGTGGCCAAAGCGCTCGGGCACAGCCTCGGCATAGCCCGGTTCAGCGCGGGCGCGGCGGGCGAGCTTGCGGCGCAGCAAGGGTTCGGCCAAGCGCATGAGCACGCCATAGAGGCCAAGCACCCAGTGCTCGCGCAGGCTTAACTCGCGCATGCGGCGCCTGTAGGGTCCGCCTGGGCCTGGCTGCAACGCTGCCAGGCCTGCCAGGCCTCCTCGAAGCCAGGCACGTGGTCGCCTCCCACCGCCGCCTGGTGCGCCCGTCCGATGGGGCCGGCGCGGCGGATGCGGGGCTGGCTAAAGAGCTGGACCACGGGCAAATCGAGTGCCACCGCCAGATGGCCCAGGCCCGAGTCCACGGACACCACGCCGCGGCTGTCGGCCATGCGGGGCCACAGGGCCGAGAGCTTCAGGCGCGGCAGCACCTCGGCCCCTTCGCCCAGGCGAGCGACCAGTTGCGCGGCCCAGGCGGCCTCTTTGTCAGAGGCCTGGGGAATGCAGACGCGCTCTCCGGCAGCCAGCAGCCGCTGGCCCAGCTCGGCCCAGTGGTCCAGGGGCCATTCGTTGTCGGCGCGCGTGGTGCCGTGGCACAGCCACACCCCCTGGCGCTGCGACACAGGGGCCAGAGGCGGGAAGGGATAGCACGGCGGCTCAGCCATGAAGGGCGCTTGCGCGTAGTCCAGCGCACCGGCGGCCAGCAGCCGGGTGCGCGCCACCGCATGCACCTGCCGCGGCATGGGCACGCCGCGCTGCAGCAGCCACTTGACGGGCCACTCGTAGCCGCACAGTTCGCTGGCATTGCCGAAGGTGGCGGTGAAGCCGCAGGGGGCGAGCCGGGCCTGGCGGGCCACCAGCGCCGACTTGATGAGGCCCTGGCCATCGATGACGGCGTCATAAGCCTCTTCGCGCAGGCGCGCACGAAAGGCGGCACGCTCGCTGCGCACGCGGGCATCGAAGGGCGTCTTGCGCCAGCGCCGCTGCGCACAGGGCAGCACGCGCTCGAGCCCCGGCACGGACTGCAGCAAGTCGGCAAAGGCCTCCTCCACCGCCCAGTCGATGCGGGCCTGGGGAAAGGCCGTGCGCAGATCCTGTACCACCGGCAGGGTCTGGATCACATCGCCCAGAGACGAGAGTTTGACGATCAGGATGCGCATGCCGGGCTCAGTGTGCAGCGCCTTGGAGCTGCGCATCGGGCTTGACGCTGCGCAGCAAGGCCAGCATCTCGGACTCGATGCGCTGGAGGGCCTCGGGGGTGTGGCCTTCAAAGCGCAGCACCAGCACGGGCGTGGTGTTGGAGGCGCGCACCAGGCCGAAGCCGTCGGGCCAATCCACGCGGACGCCATCGATGGTGTTGACCCGCGCTGGGGCGGCAAAGCGCGCGCTGCCTTGGGCCACCAGCTGGGCCACCAATTGCTGGGGCTCGCCCTCGGCACAGGCCACATTGAGCTCGGGCGTGGAAAAACTGGTGGGCAGGGCGTTGAGCACCGCCGAGGCGTCGGCGCTTTTGCTGAGGATCTCCAGCAGGCGCGCGCCGGCGTAGGTGCCGTCGTCAAAGCCGTACCAACGTTCCTTGAAAAAGATGTGGCCGCTCATCTCGCCGCCCAGGGGCGAGTCCAGCTCGCGCATGCGCGCCTTGATGAGCGAGTGGCCGGTCTTGTACATCACGGCCTGGCCGCCCGCGGCCTCGATGGCCGGCCCCAGGCGCTGCGAACACTTCACATCAAAGAGGATGGGCGCGCCCGGCACGCGGGAGAGCACGTCTTGGGCAAACAGCATCATCTGCCGGTCGGGGAAGATGTTCTGGCCGTCCTTGGTGACGATGCCCAGGCGGTCGCCGTCGCCGTCGAAGGCCAGGCCCAGCTCGGCGTCGGTGGTGCGCAGCGCCTGAATGACGTCACGCAGGTTCTCGGGCTTGCTGGGGTCGGGGTGGTGGTTCGGAAACTCTCCATCAACCTCGCTGAAGAGTTCGGTCACCTCGCAGCCCAGCGCGCGGAAGATGGCCGGGGCCGAGGCGCCGGCAATGCCGTTGCCGCTGTCCACCACGATCTTCATGGGGCGTGCGAGTTTGACATCGCTGGTGATACGCGCACGGTAGTCGGCCAGCACGTCGGCATGGCGCAGGCTGCCTGCCTGCGCGGCCACGGTCCAGGCCTCCTCTTGCATGAGCCGGCGCAAGGCCTGGATCTCCTCGCCATGGATGGCCTTGCCGGCCAGCACCATCTTGAAGCCGTTGTAATCCTTGGGGTTGTGGCTGCCCGTGACCTGGATGCCGCTGCGGCACAGGGTGCTGGCGGCAAAGTACAGCATGGGCGTGGTGACCGCACCGATGTCGATGACATCCACCCCAGAAGCGCGCAGGCCACGGATGAGCGCGGCGCTCAGCAGGGGGCCGCTGAGCCGGCCATCGCGGCCCACCGCCACCACCTGCTCGCCCTGCTGCAGGGCTGTGGTGCCGAAGGCGCGGCCCAGGGCCTCGGCTACGTCTTCGGTGAGCGTGGACGGGACCACGCCGCGGATGTCGTAGGCCTTGAAGATGGACGGGGAAGCGTGCATGAGTGGGGGCGGCAAGAAAGGGTGGGCCTCGCGGTGCGAGGAATGTGCGAGGAATCCTTGCCGTATCGGCAAGGTGCCAGACGAGTTGGATTTTAGGTGCCGCACCCGGGCACGCCGCAGCTGATCCAGGGGCGGCATGCGCACAGGCCGGTCGTATGATGGTTTTCATTTTTCTGCCACTGGCTTGCCCGCCCCATGCCCTACCCCACCGACCTGGTCCAGACCGACTGCATGAGCCCGCTCGGGCGCTTGCACCTGGCGGCCAGCGGGCAGGGGCTGGCCGGGCTGTGGTTCGAGGACCAGGCGCACCGCCCGGCCGCGCTCTCGGGCCCCGGCGCCTGGCCGCAAGAGCCCGAGCTGCCCCTGTTCCAGGCCGCACGCGAGCAATTGAAGGCCTACTTTGAGAGGCGCCTCCATACCTTCGACCTGCCCCTGGACCTGAGCAGCGGAACAGCCTTCCAGCAGGTGGTGTGGCGCCGGCTGCAAGACATCGGCCCTGGCCAGCACATCACCTATGGCGAGCTGGCACGGCAGCTGGGCAGGCCGCAGGCCGCGCGCGCCGTGGGCGCGGCCGTGGGGCGTAATCCCTTGAGCATCGTGCTGCCCTGCCACCGCGTGCTGGGCCAGGGTGGACAACTCACGGGCTACGCCGGCGGCCTGCCACGCAAGACCGCCCTGCTCGCGCTCGAGCAGCCCCAGCGGTGAAGAGCCCGGCCCCTGCTGATGCCGCCGGCCTGCCCGCCTTCTGGGTGCGGGACTTCATCACCCTGGCCGCCATCTGGGGCTCTTCCTTTTTGTTCATGCGGCTGGCTGTGGTGGAGTTCGGCGCCCTGGCCACGGCCGGCATGCGGGTGGGCATCGCCGCCGCCTTTCTGTTGCCCGTGCTGCTGTGGCAGAAACAGGCACAGATGCTGCGCCAGCACTGGAAGCCGGTGATGGTGGTGGGCCTGTTGAGCTCGGCCATCCCGTTTGCGCTGTATGCCTTTGCGCTGCAGTCCATCAGCACGGGCCTGTCGGCCATCCTCAATGCCACCACCCCGCTGTTTGCGGCCGTGGTGGCTTGGCTGTGGCTGGGCGAGCGCCTGAACCACTGGCGCAGCATGGGCCTGGTCCTGGGCTTTGCGGGGGTGGTGGTACTGGCCTGGGACCAGGCGCGCCTGGCCAGCCACGGCGGCATGGAAATCTGGGCGGTGCTGGCCTGCCTGGGCGCCTGCATCAGCTACGCCCTGGCCACCAGCTTCACGCGCCTGCACCTGAGCCAGGTGCCAGCCTTGGTGACGGCCACGGGCAGCCAGATCGGCGCGGCCGTGGGCCTGGCCCTGCCCATGGCTTGGAGCTGGCCCGCTCAAATGCCCTCAGCCCAGGCCTGGCTGGCGGTGGGGGCGGTCGGTGTGCTTTGCACCGGCGTGGCTTACCTGCTCTTTTACCGCCTGATCGGCCAGGGCCATCCTTCTCGCACCCTGTCGGTGACCTACCTGATCCCGCTGTTTGCGGTGGCCTATGGCCTGGTGTTGCTGGACGAGCATGTCACCCTGGCCATGGTGGCCGGCGGCGGGGTGATCCTGCTGGGCACTGCGCTGGCCACCGGCTTGCTGCAGCCGCCCCGCGCGCCCTGAAGGTTGCGGGCCGGGGTTTTCCCTTGAGCCCCTGCTGCAAAGATGTTGAAAGGTCAACAATGCAAAGGTGTTCACTACCCCACCGCAGGCAGCCTTGGCCCCGACGCCAGACCACCCTCCCACCCATGGCCTGATCCTCTCTGGCGGTGGTGCCCGCGCCGCCTACCAGGTGGGCGTGCTCTCAGAAGTGCTGGCGCTGCTGGCGCGGGCGGGCGTGCCCCGGGCCGGCTTGTTCCAGGTGATCAGTGGCACCTCGGCTGGCGCCATCAATGCGGCGGCGCTGGCCTGTGGTGCAGACGACCCGGACGCGGCTATAGAAGAGCTGGTGCAGGTCTGGAGCGACTTTCAGGTCGAGCAGGTCTACGAGTCCGACCTGCTGAGCATGCTGGGTTCGGGGGCCCGCTGGCTGTCGCTGTTCTCACTGGGTTGGTTGCTCTCGCAAAAACGCCTGCGCCCACGCTACTTGCTCAACAATGCCCCGCTGAACCGGCTGCTGCAGGAGAAGGTGCGGCTCGAGCGCCTGCCCGGCCTGCTCGCCCAGGGCCACCTGCGGGCGCTGGGCATCAGTGCCTTCAGCTACGGCCAGGGCGAGCACGTGACCTTTTACGAAAGTGCGCAGGCGATGGCGCCCTGGGTGCGCAACCAGCGCCTGGCCGAGCCTTGCCGCCTGACGCACGATCACCTGCTGGCCAGCGCCGCCATCCCCTTTGTGTTTCCGGCCGTACCACTGCAAAGCACCACAGGGGCGAGCTACTTTGGCGATGGCTCCATGCGGCAGACTGCGCCGCTGTCGCCGGCCATTCACCTGGGCGCCGACCGCATCCTGGTGATCGGGGCCGGCCGCATGGTCGAGCCCGCGCAGGCTACGCCGCAGGGCGCGGACTATCCGAGCCTGGCGCAAATAGCCGGGCACGCGCTCTCAAGCATCTTTCTGGACGCCATGGCGGTGGATGTGGAGCGGCTGCGGCGGATCAACCAGACCCTGCAGCTGATTGCGCCCGAGCAGCGCAGCCAGGCCCGGCTCCGGCCCATTGAGCTCTTGCTGATCGCGCCCTCGCAGCGGCTGGACAGCCTGGCCGCCGAGCATGCCCACGAGGTGCCGCTGACGGTGCGGGGCCTGATGCGCACGCTGGGCGCCAAGCCCGGACAGGCCTCGGGCCACGCAGGCGCTTTGCTGAGCTACCTGCTGTTCGAAGCGCGCTACACGCGCGCGCTGATCGAGCTGGGCCGGCGTGATGCGCGCGCGCAGGCCAGCGAGATACTGGCTTTCTTCGGGGCGGCCGCCCCAGCCCCGGCGCAGGCAGCCCCCTCAGAAGCCGTGCTGGCCTCCTGAAGCCGCGTCCTGGCCGGCCGTGGTGGGCTAGGATCTCAGTTTTCCACCTCCCATCAAGACCATGGCTGCCACGCTCAAGATCGATTTCGTCTCCGACGTCACCTGCCCCTGGTGCGCCGTCGGTCTGCATGCCCTGCTCAAGGCCCTGGAGCAGGTGCAGCCGGACATCGAGGCGCAGCTGCACTTCCAGCCCTTTGAGCTCAACCCCCGCATGGAGCCGGGTGGCGAGGACGCCATCGAGCACCTGGCGCGCAAGTACGGCTCCACGCCGGCGCAGCTGGCCCAGGTGCGCAACACGATCCGCCAGCGCGGTGCCGAGGTGGGCTTTGAATTTCATCCGAACGGCCGTGCCCGCATTTACAACACGCGCGCGGCGCACCGGCTGCTGTACTGGGCAGGGGCTGAACATCCTGACAAGCAAATGGCCCTGAAACTGGCCCTGCTGAAAGACTGCCACCGCGACCAGCAGGCCATGGAAGAGCCGGCCGTGCTGCGGCGTGCCGCCGAGGAAGCCGGGCTCGATGGGGAGGCCGCAGCCGAGGTGCTGGCCAGCGGCCGCTATGACGACGAGGTGTCCGAGGCCGAAGCCATGTACCAGTCGGCGGGCATCCATGCGGTGCCGGCCGTGGTGATCAATGACAGGCACCTGATTTCTGGCGGCCAGCCGGTGGAGGTGTTCGAGGCAGCTCTCCGGCAGATCGCCGCGCAGCCGGCTTAAGAATCTGGCTCAGGCTCAGGCTCAGGCTCAGGCTCAGGTTCAGCTGTCGGCCGTGACCTTGGCCTGCTGAGCCTTGATGAACTCGGCAAAGCGCTCGAGTGTGCCGCCACCGTCCTCGGCGCCGTATTGCTCGAGCTTCTCGATCAGGTCGGAACTGACCTGTTGATTCCTGTCGCCGCAAGCTTGCAAGCAAAGTGCCTGGGCCACCAGGTTCTTACCTAATGCAGCCGCGCGTTTTTCCTAATCGCCGGAGAAAACGAGATCAACCAGGGAACAGAAGTCCTGCCGCTCTTTTTGCTCATGTCGGCCGCCCGCGTACTCTACGCGCACGTCGAAGATGCATCCCTGGCTTGCAGGTGGTTTGAGCGTGAAATCTCGACCCGCCGACAGTACGTTTGTTCCCAGCAAATCAGATCCCCAAAGTCTGGAGTTCTGGGGCGAGACAAAGATTTTGAGGATGGTCTGACGTGACTGGTTTTTGAGAACCACCGTCGTATCGTTCGAAGCCTGCCCCGGTGTTGCCCCACCGGGCGATGATCGGCTTGCCGCTGCCGGCTGACCGAGGCACTCGATCCTGTGCGTAAAGCCCCGCATGACATCGGCAAGCTGAGCGGTATCGAGTGCCGCACCGCGCTCGACGGTGCGAAATGGGACATTGTTCTTCCCTAAAAAGTCCGAGAGCGCCTGAAGTGATACGGCAAAGTTAACGTTTTGCGGGATATCCCCCGTCGCGCGGGCAACTGCACTGGCATTGAGCTTACCGACGACAACGCCAATGACCGAGCCAGAAGCGTCCGCCAAAGCCCCACCGCTATTGCCGGGCTGAACCGGAACGCTGATCTGAATCTGGTTGGCTGTATCCCGCATACCGCGAAGACTGCTGACGGTGCCGGCCGTGAAGTTGCCACTGTCGCTGAGGAGTCCTGTCAAAGGAAATCCAAACGAATACGCCTGTTCGCCAAGACGGACACTGCCAAGCCTGCGGACGGGAGCCACGCCTCCAGCCAGGCCAGTAACGCGCAAGAGCGCGAGATCCACCAATTCGTCCGAGTCGACCACTCGGGCAGCACGTCGACCATCCGTGGACACCACCTCTAAGCTTCGACAGCCAGCCACAACGTGCTGATTGGTAACAAGCAGTCCGGGCGCAACTGCGAAGCCTGTTCCCGTTGAGCTTGGCTGCCCCCTGCCACGGCTCTCCGATTCAACCCTTCGCTTTCTTTCAGCCTCAAGTTGAGCCTCTAGTTCGCGCTGCCGACTCCGGGCCGCCTCAGCTTCTGCCGCTAGGCGATCTCGCTCGGCTCTGCCGGGGTCTGCGGGGGGACCGGCAGACTGCGAAGGGACACCAAAAGGAAAGCGGCTTCTTTCCAATGCCAATGATTGAGTCAGATTCCCGTCGGTCCAGATCCCTGATCGATTGACCGTGCCTTGGGGGTGGTACTCAATACCCAGACCGTTGCGCTTGTCGTCCCTCCACTCACCTACGTACTTTCTACCATCTGGGTAGGTGATCGTCCCTTGGCCGTGCTTCAGGCCGTCTTTTTCTTCCCCTTCATAAAGGGAGCGGTTCGCGAAGGTGCGAGTCCCACGGCCATTGGTCTTGTCATCCCTCCACTCGCCTACGTACCTTTCACCATCTGGAAATGCGATCGTCCCGCGGCCATGTTTCCGGCCGTCTTTTTCTTCACCTACATAAATGGTGCCATCCGCGAAGGTGCGAGTCCCGCGACCATTGGGCTTGTCGTCTCGAAACTCTCCGACATACGTCTGATTGCCAAAGGTGGAAGTCCCAAAGCA
>CANGYC010000058.1 GCA_947457975.1 Comamonadaceae bacterium
CGCGCCCAGCTCGGCCAGCAGCTGGTAGCCGTCGGTAATCGCACGGCGCTGCGGCGGCTCAATGAAGGCGAAGTCTTCAACCGAGCCCAAGTGCAGCGCCTTCATGCGCAGAATCACCGAGGCCAGCGAGCTGCGCAGAATCTCCGGGTCGGTAAAGCGGGGGCGGCTGTTGAAGTCGGCCTCTTCATAGAGACGAATGCAAATGCCCTCGGCCACGCGGCCGCAGCGGCCAGCGCGCTGGTTGGCCGCCGCCTGCGAGATGGGCTCGACCAGCAGTTGCTCCACCTTGCTCCTGAAGCTGTAGCGCTTCACACGGGCGGTGCCGCTGTCAATCACATTGCGGATGCCGGGCACCGTGAGCGAGGTCTCGGCCACGTTGGTGGCCAGCACGATGCGCCGCTGGCCGTGCGGCTCAAAGATGCGGTCTTGCTCGGCCTGCGAGAGGCGCGCAAAAAGCGGCAGCACCTCGGCATCGCGCAGCGCGGGCTGGTGCGAGAGATGCTTGCGCAGATGGTCGGCAGCCTCGCGGATCTCGCGCTCGCCGGGCAGGAAGATCAGGATGTCGCCGTGCGCGCTGCCGCCGCGCCAGAGTTCGTCCACCGCGTCGGCAATCGCGTCGTTCAGGTCGTGTTCGCGGCTTTCCTCGAAGGGCCTGTAACGCTGCTCCACCGGGAAGGTGCGGCCCGAGACCATGAGTACCGGCGCTGGGCCCTTGGCAGAGGCAAAGTAGTCCGCAAAGCGCTGGGCATCAATGGTGGCCGAGGTGATGATCACCTTCAAATCGGGTCGGCGTGGCAGGAGCTGGCGCAGGTAGCCCAGCAAGAAGTCGATATTCAGGCTGCGCTCGTGCGCCTCGTCAATGATGAGGGTGTCATAGGCCCGCAGCAGCGGGTCGGTTTGGGTTTCGGCCAGCAAGATGCCGTCGGTCATGAGCTTGACCGAGGCGCCCGGCGAGAGCCGGTCGTGAAAGCGCACCTTGTAGCCCACCACCTCGCCCAAAGGCGTCTTCATTTCCTCGGCGATGCGCTTGGCCACACTCGATGCCGCCACGCGCCGGGGCTGGGTGTGGCCGATCAGATGGCCTCGCTGGCCCGGGTGGTTGGCGCTGCCGCGCCCCAGACTGAGCGCAATCTTGGGCAGCTGGGTGGTTTTGCCCGAGCCGGTTTCACCGCAGACGATGACCACCTGGTGGCCCGCAATAGCCTGAGCAATCTCCTCGCGCTTGCCCGAGACGGGCAGGGATTCCGGGAACTCCAGGTGCAGGGGGCGAACGGGCGCAGGTGTGGCGGACAAAGAACGATCGCCGCTCGGGCGTGGTGCGTAAGTGGCGGTCAAGGGTGACCGGGAAGGAACTTCGGTGAAAATCGGCCCATCTAGCCCTGGAAAGTCGATGTCAGCCGTCTTTAATTTTACCTTCGTGCCCTGGTTCCGCTCGGTGGCGCCCTACATCCACCTGCACCGGGGCAAGACCTTTGTCGTCGGTATGGCGGGCGAGGCGATTGCAGCGGGCAAGCTGCAGCACATCGCGCAGGACCTGGCACTCATTCAGAGCATGGGCGTGAAGATCGTGCTGGTACACGGCTTTCGGCCCCAGGTGAACGAGCAGCTGGCGGCCAAGGGGCATGAGGCGCACTATGCCCAGGGCATGCGCATCACCGACGGTGTAGCCCTCGATTGCGCGCAAGAAGCCGCCGGCCAGCTGCGCTACGAGATCGAGGCCGCCTTCAGCCAGGGCCTGCCCAATACGCCCATGGCCGGCTCCACGGTGCGGGTGATCTCGGGCAACTTCATCACGGCCCGGCCCGTGGGCATCGTCGATGGCGTGGACTTCAAGCATTCAGGCCTGGTGCGCAAGGTCGACACCCAGGGCATCAAGCAGACCCTGGACATGGGCGCCATGGTGCTGCTGTCGCCTTTTGGCTTTTCCATCACGGGCGAGGCCTTCAACCTGAGCATGGAAGAAGTGGCCACGCGCGTGGCCATTGAGCTGCAGGCCGACAAGCTGATCTTCCTGACGGAGGTGCCGGGCATCCGCGTCAACCCCAGCGAGCCCGAGGGCGAGGACAACCCCATCGACCTCGAGATGCCGCTGGACTATGCCGAGCGCCTGCTGCGCCAGCTGCCACCGCCGCAAAAACCCACCGACATCGCGTTTTACCTGCAGCACTGCGTCAAGGCCTGCAAGTTCGGCGTGGAGCGCAGCCACATCCTGCCCTTTGCCACCGATGGTGCGCTGCTGCTGGAGGTGTATGTGCACGACGGCATCGGCACCATGGTCATTGACGAAAAGCTCGAAAGCCTGCGCGAGGCCACGGTCGACGATGTGGGCGGCATCCTGCAGCTGATCGAGCCCTTCGAGAAAGACGGCACCCTGGTCACGCGCGATCGCACCGAAATTGAACGCGACGCCGGGCTCTATTCCGTGATCGAGCACGACGGCGTGATCTTCGGCTGCGCGGCCCTCTACCCCTACCCCGAGTCCAAGACAGGCGAAATGGCGGCGCTGACAGTGTCGCCGCAAAGCCAGGGCCAGGGCGACGGCGAGCGCATCTTGAAGCGCGTGGAGCAGCGCGCCAAGGCCCAGGGCCTGAGCAGCATCTTCGTGCTCACCACCCGAACCATGCACTGGTTCTTAAAGCGCGGCTTTCAGCCAGCAGACACCGCCTGGCTGCCCGAGGCCCGCAAACGCAGCTACAACTTCTCACGCAAGAGCCAGGTGCTGGTCAAGCACCTTTGAAGACAGGCGACATCGCCGAGGGGACTCGGCTCCTACAGCGCATCAAGGCTGTGTAGGAGCCCAGTCCCTGGGCGATGTCTTTGCCCCGCTCACTACGTCCCGTAGCTACTCCCCGTAGCGCGTGGAGCGCCCCCCGCTGAAACGCCCGATCACATAGCCCACCAGCATGGACAGCAGGATGGCCTGCATCGGATGCTCTTGCACCGTGCTGCGCGAGTAGTCCAGGGCCTGCTTCGGAATGTCCGAGACGCTGCGGGCACGCTCATCGAGCTTACCGGCCCAGTCGCGGGCAGTGCTGGCCAGCCGGTCCACGGTGCTGTGGGCCGCCCCTTGAACCCGCTCGACCGCCTCGCGCGCGTCCGTCCCCCCGGAGCCTGAGCCTCCCATGCTGCCGGTGCTGCTGTAGGTGGAACTGCCCACGCTCGAGCTCGAGCCAGTCGAGCCCAGCCCAGAAGTGCCGGTGCGGCTGCGGTCGGTGGAAGGAAAGGGTGCGTTGTCCATGGTGTTCTCCGAAGTGCGTTGCTGAAGGGGGATGTGGCCTGGGAAGCCCGAGACCAGCCTGAAGCACTCTAGACCCGCTTGAGGCCTGGACTGTGAGGCGAGGCAGGTGCCGGCCGTAGGACAAGAGAGGGGCCTGCACACGGTCTGCCTTCGAGGCAGCTGTGGCCCTGCAGCGTCCTACATACCGGGAGCATCCAGGCCGACAGAACAGGCTTGAGCCCAGGCCTAAATTGGAAGCTTCAGGAGGGCATCCCATGACACTTATGCGACCGCTGAACCGAGAACGGCAGCATTCGCGCATTCCTGCGCCACTTGATTTGCGCACAAAGGAAGTGCGTATTCCGGTGGGCTCGGCCTGGCTCTATGGTGATCTGGTGATGCCCGAACACGCGGCGGGACTGGTGCTGTTCGCGCACGGCAGCGGCAGCGGACGGCACAGTGCGCGCAATCGCCAGGTGGCCGCTTGCCTGAACCAAGCGGGACTGGGCACCCTGCTCTTTGACCTGCTCACCGTGCACGAAGAGCAGGAAGACATCCACACCGCTGAGCACCGCTTCAACATCGGCCTGTTGACCGAGCGCATGCAGACCGCCACGCTCTGGGCACTGCAGCAGCCCGGGCTCTGGGAACTGCCGCTGGGCTATTTCGGCGCCAGCACCGGCAGTGCAGCGGCCCTGATCGCGGCCGCGCGCATGGACGGTCGCATTGCCGCAGTGGTCTCTCGAGGCGGCCGGCCCGACTTGGCCGGGCCCGTGGCGCTGGCCACCATCAGTGCGCCCACGCTCTTCATCGTGGGCGGCTCAGACCGGCAGGTGCTGCCTCTGAACATGGAAGCCTACAGCCACCTGCAGTGCAGCAAGCGCCTGGCCATCGTGCCCGGCGCCACACACCTCTTTGAGGAACCCGGGGCCTTGCAGGAGGTGTCGCGGCTGGCCACCGAATGGTTCGGCCTGCACTTTAGCCAACCGCATCCGGGCCTGCCGGTCTCGCACCTGAGCCTGGGCGCGCACTGAAGCGCCTGCCAGCCAGGCACAGGCCGACCCACCATGATGCGTCTGCGAACGGAGACCCCCGTCTACCGAGACCGGCAGCATGCCGGGCGCGTGTTGGCGCAGCACCTGGCCGGCCATGTGGGCCAGCCGCCACCGCTGGTGCTGGCCCTGCCGCGGGGCGGCGTGGCCGTGGGCTTTGAGGTTGCCCAGGCCCTGCACGCGCCGCTGGACATCTGGGTGGTGCGCAAGCTCGGTCTGCCCGGCCACGAGGAATACGCCATGGGCGCGATTGCCAGCGGCGGCGTGCGCGTCATGAATCCCCTGCCCGGCATGGACCTGGCGCCCGAGGCCGTGGCACGGGTACTGGCAAAGGAAGAGGCTGAACTTTCGCGCCGCGAGCGCGTGTACCGGGGCGACCATCCGGCCGCCAGCGTGACGGGACGCCATGTGATCCTGGTCGACGACGGCCTGGCCACGGGCGCCACCATGCGCGCCGCCGCCCTGGCGGTGAGGGCCGGGCATCCGTCGCGCCTGACCATTGCCGTGCCGGTGGGCGCCCGCGACAGCTGCGCGAGCCTGGCCGACGTGGCCGATGAAGTGGTCTGCCCCTTCATGCCCGAGCCTTTCAGGGCGGTGGGCCTGTGGTACGAGCACATGCCCCAGGCCAGCGACGAGGAAGTGCGCCACCTGCTGGGCCAGGCCTGGCATGAACATGTGCGCGAGCTGCGGCATGGCCGTCCCGCCTCGCCGGCCCTCTGAGACACCATGGCCCAGACCTCCTCACCAGCACCGCGCACGGTGGAGATCGTGACCGGTCTGCACAAGCACATGCAGCCCTTGTTCGGCCAGAGCTCCGACTACGACCGCCTGCTCCAGGCCATGGGGCCTGCACGCTTTATCCTGCTGGGTGAAGCCTCGCACGGCACCCACGAGTTCTACCGGGAGCGCTGCGAGATCACAAAGCGACTGATTCTTGAAGCAGGCGTGCGGGCCGTGGCCGTGGAGGCCGACTGGCCCGATGCCTGGCGCGTCAACCGCTACGTGCAAGGCGGCGGCGACGATGCCAGCGCCGATGCCGCCCTGCAGGGCTTCGAGCGTTTTCCGGCCTGGATGTGGCGCAACGTGGAGGTGCAGCGCTTCGTGGAGTGGCTGCGCGCCCACAACATGGCCCAGGCGCCCGGGCAGCGCGTGGGCTTTTATGGCTTAGACCTTTACAGCCTGTTCCGCTCCATGCGCGAGGTGCTGGACTACCTGGAGCGTACCGACCCGGCGGCCGCCCAGCGGGCCCGCGCCCGCTATGCCTGCTTTGACCACGTGCGTGAAGACAGCCAGGCCTACGGCTACGCCGCCAGCTATGGTCTGGCGCGCAGCTGCGAGGACGAGGTCATTGCGCAGCTGCGCGAAATTAATCTGCGCAGCGCCGAATCCGTCAGGTCCGACAACTTGGATGAGGGCTTTCATGCCCGGCAGAACGCCCGCCTGGTGCGCAATGCCGAGGAGTACTACCGCAGCATGTTCAGGGCCCGGGTGTCCTCCTGGAACCTGCGAGACAAGCACATGCAGGAGACCGTGCAGGCCCTGGATGCCTACCTCAGTGAGGCTGCGGGCCAGCCGGTGCGCATGGCGCTGTGGGCGCACAACTCTCACCTGGGCGATGCCGGTGCCACTGAAATGGGCGATCGTGGCGAATGGAACCTGGGCCAGCTCATGCGCGAGCGCTACGCAGAGCAGGTGTTCAACGTGGGCATGAGCACCCACCACGGCTGGGTGAGCGCCGCACAAGAGTGGGACTCACCGGCCCTCCGCAAACGCGTGCGGCCTGGCCTGGCCGGGAGCTGGGAGGACCTGCTGCACCAGACCGAATGCAGCCGCATGCTGCTGGTGTTCAGAGGACAGCCGGCGCTGTGCCAGCTCACGGATGCCATGCGCCTGCAGAGAGCAATCGGGGTGATTTACCGACCCGAGACCGAGCGGCTGAGCCATTACTTCCACACCCACCTGCCGCGGCAGTTCGACGCCCTTCTCCACTTTGACGAGACCCAGGCGCTGGAGCCCCTGGACAAGTCGGGGGTCTGGGTCAGCGGCGAGATGCCGGAGACGTATCCGACGGGGATGTGAGGCCGGCCTGGCCAAAGTCAGAGCCCGACATCTGCGCGGGCGCAGCCGCTTGTGTGCCAGACGTGGACTGCACAGCGCCCGGCACTTGAGGCGCGCCATCGCCCTGAGGGGATTGCGCGCTTTGCACAATGCGCTGGGCCACTTCCTTGAACAGGCTGGGGGGCGTCATGACTGAAGGTTTCCTCTGGCGTCGAGACTGAAGGCCATCGTGGGGACAGGCCAAAGCGCCGCAGTTTATAGGGGAAATCCCTCAAAAACTCGGGTAAACCCCTTTCACCGCCTGATTCTGGAAAGGAAATGTGTATCCGTCGGGCCTGCGCCACAGGTTCTGTGGCCGGGGCCAAGCCCTTCAGGCGCAGATCCGGCGGCGGGCCTGCTCGTATTCACGGCGCAACTGGGCAATGAATTCACCGGCCGTCTGCACCTTGTCGATAGCGCCGATGCCCTGGCCGCAGCCCCAGATGTCTTTCCAGGCCTTGGCGGCCACATCACCGCCAAAGTTCATCTTGCTCGGGTCGCTCTCGGGCAGATGGGCAGGATCCAGGCCGGCATTGCGAATCGAGGGCGCCAGGTAGTTGCCGTGGACGCCGGTGAACAGGTTGCTGTAGACGATGTCGTCAGAGTTGCAATCGACGATGGCCTGCTTGTAGTCATCGCTGGCCCTGGCCTCCTCGGTGGCGATGAAGGCCGAGCCGATGTAGGCAAAGTCAGCGCCCATGGCCTGGGCGGCCAGCACCGCGCCGCCGCTGGCAATGGCGCCTGAGAGTGCCACGGGGCCGTCGAACCACTGGCGGATTTCCTGAATGAGTGCAAACGGGCTTTTCACGCCCGCGTGGCCGCCAGCACCGGCAGCCACGGCAATGAGGCCGTCAGCGCCTTTCTCGATGGCCTTGCGCGCAAAGGCGTTGTTGATGATGTCGTGCAGCACCACGCCGCCGTAGCTGTGGGCGGCGGCGTTGATGTCTTCCCGCGCGCCCAGCGAGGTGATGTAAATCGGCACCTTGTGCTTGACGCACAGCGCCATGTCCTGCTCCAGCCGGTCGTTGGACTTGTGCACGATCTGGTTGATGGCAAAGGGCGCGGCGGGTTGATCAGGGTGGTCGCGGTTCCAGGCGGCCAGGGTCTCAGTGATCTCAGCCAGCCATTCATCAAGTTGCGAGGCCGGCCGGGCATTGAGCGCGGGCATGCAGCCCACCACGCCCGCAATGCACTGGGCGATCACCAGCTTGGGGTTGCTCACAATGAACAGGGGCGAGCCAATGATGGGCAGCGGCAGGTGCGCCAGCGCGCCGGGCAGTTTGGACATGGTGTCTCCTTGAGGTAGGCCGGGTCGCGGGATCAGAATGCGTCGAGCGCCAGCTCGGTCACAGACTCGGCACCTTCGACGATGGCATCGCGCATCCCTGGGGCCTTGCTGAGGAGGTGGTCGCCATAAAAACGGGCCGTGGTGACCTTGGCCTTCATGAAGTCGGCGCCAAAGTCGCCGGCATCGCCGCTGGCCAGGGCCTGTTCGGCCACCAGCAGGGCGCGGGCCATTTGCCAGCCCGAGACCAGGTTGCCCGCGAGCATGAGGTAAGGCACGCTGCCCGCAAACACAGCGTTGGGCGAGGCTTTGGTGCCGCTGCAGACGAAGTCCACCACATCCAGGAAGGCCTGGCGCGCGGCCTTCAGGCGCCGGCCCAGAGCCTGCGCATGGGCGCTGCCCTGCATCAGCTCGGCCTCGGTAGCCTCCACCTGCGCCGCCAGGGCGCGGGCGGTGCGGCCACCGTCGCGGGCGGTCTTGCGGCCCACGAGGTCGTTGGCCTGGATGGCGGTGGTGCCTTCATAGATGGTGAGGATCTTGGCGTCGCGGTAATACTGGGCAGCGCCGGTTTCTTCAATGAAGCCCATGCCGCCATGCACCTGCACGCCCAGGGCGGTGACTTCCTGGCTCATCTCGGTGCTGTAGCCCTTGACCAGGGGCACCATGAATTCATAAAAAGCCAGGTTCTGCTGGCGCACCTCGGCATCGGGGTGGTGGTGCGAGGCGTGATAGGCGGCGGCCGCCACCGAGGCCATGGCGCGGCAGCCTTCGGTGTAGGCGCGCATGGTCATGAGCATGCGCTTGACATCCGGGTGATGAATGATGGGGCCGCTGCCGGGCAGGGAGCCGTCCACCGGGCGGCTTTGCACGCGGTCGCGGGCGTATTGCACCGCCTTCTGGTAGGCGCGGTCGGCAATGGCGATGCCCTGCATGCCCACGGCGTAACGCGCAGCGTTCATCATGATGAACATGTACTCCAGGCCTCGGTTTTCCTGGCCAACAAGGTAGCCGACAGCGCCGCCGTGATCGCCGTACTGCAGCACGGCGGTGGGGCTGGCCTTGATGCCCAGCTTGTGTTCGATGCTCACGCAATGCACATCATTGCGCGCCCCCAGCGAACCATCGGCCTGGACCATGAACTTCGGCACCACAAACAGGCTGATGCCCTTGACGCCCTCGGGCGCGCCGGGCACGCGGGCCAGCACCAGGTGCACGATGTTCTCGGCCATGTCGTGCTCACCGTAGGTGATGTAGATCTTGGTGCCGAACACCTTGTAGCTGCCATCGGGCTGGGGTTCGGCGCGGGTGCGCACAGCGGCCAGGTCCGAGCCGGCCTGGGGCTCGGTGAGGTTCATGGTGCCGGTCCACTGGCCCGAGACGAGCTTCTCAAGGTAGATCGCCTTGAGCTCGTCGGAACCAGCCGTCAGCAGGGCTTCGATGGCGCCGTCGGTGAGCAGCGGACACAGTGCAAAGCTCATATTGGCGGCGTTGAGCATCTCGCCGCAGGCCGCGCCTATGGTCTTGGGCAAGCCCTGGCCGCCGAAGTCCAGCGGATGCTGCAAGCCTTGCCAGCCGCCCTCGGCGTACTGCCGGAAAGCCTCCTTGAAGCCGGGGGTGGTGTGAACCACGCCGTCCTTGAGGGATGAGGGGTTCTTGTCACCCTCCCAGTTCAGCGGCGCCACCACCTCCTGGTTGAAGCGGGCGCATTCCTCGAGCACGGCCTGGGCCGTGTCGAAACCGGCGTCCTCGAACGCAGGCATGCGCGCGATCTCATCGATGCGGGCCAGGTGCTTGATGTCGAACAGCATGTCCTTCAAGGGGGCGGTGTAGCTCATGGCAAGGGTCTCCGTTCAAAAGGATGGCCCGGGCATCCCGGGCGAAAAAAAGGCATCCACCGGATGCCTTTTTGAACTGTGCACTGGGTTCAGAGCTTGCCCACCAGCTCGGGCACAGCGGTGAACAGGTCAGCCTCCAGGCCGTAGTCGGCCACACTGAAGATAGGCGCCTCGGGGTCCTTGTTGATGGCCACGATCACCTTCGAATCCTTCATGCCTGCCAGGTGCTGAATGGCCCCTGAGATGCCGGCGGCCACATAGAGCTGGGGCGCGACGATCTTGCCGGTCTGGCCCACCTGCCAGTCGTTGGGGGCATAACCCGCATCGACCGCTGCGCGTGAGGCGCCCAGCGCCGCACCGAGCTTGTCGGCCAGGGGGGTCATGACCTCGTTGAACTTCTCGGCGCTGCCCAGGGCCCGACCGCCGGAGACGATGATCTTGGCCGCCGTCAGCTCGGGGCGGTCGCTCTTGGACAACTCGCTGCCCACGTAGCTGCTCTTGCCGCTGTCGGCCACGGCGGTGGCGCTGTCCACGGCGGCACTGCCGCCGGAGGCGGCCGCCGGGTCAAAGCCCGTGGTGCGCACGGTAATGACCTTGGTGGCGTCCATGCTCTGAACCGTGGCAATGGCGTTGCCGGCGTAAATGGGGCGCTCAAAGGTGTCGGGGCTCAGCACCTTGGTGATATCGGACAGCTGAGCCACATCCAGGCTGGCGGCCACGCGGGGGGCCGTGTTCTTGCCCGAGGCAGTGGCCGGAAAGAGGATGTGGCTGTAGCTGCCGGCCATGGCGAGCACCTGGGCCGCCAGGTTCTCGGCCAGACCGTGGGCCAGGCCCGCGTTGTCAGCGTGGATGACTTTGGTCACGCCCACGATCTGGGCGGCGGCCTGTGCAACGGCGCCTGCGTTGTGACCGGCCACCAGCACGTGGACCTCGCCGCCGCATTGGGTCGCGGCACTGACGGTATTGAGGGTGGCGGGCTTGAGGCTCGCGTTGTCGTGTTCGGCAATAACCAGGGCTGCCATGTCAGATCACCTTCGCTTCATTCTTGAGTTTGTCCACCAGGGTGGTCACGTCCGGCACCTTGATGCCGGCGCCGCGCTTGGGCGGCTCGCTGACCTGCAGGGTCTTGATGCGCGGCTTGACGTCCACACCCAGCTCTTCGGGCTTGACGTTGTCCAGCTGCTTTTTCTTGGCCTTCATGATGTTGGGCAGCGTCACGTAGCGCGGCTCATTGAGGCGCAGGTCGGTGGTCACCACCGCCGGCAGCGACACCGACAGGGTCTCCAAGCCACCGTCGACCTCACGGGTCACGGTGGCTTTGCCGTCGGCCACTTCCACCTTGCTGGCAAAGGTGGCCTGCGGCATGTCGGCC
>CANGYC010000059.1 GCA_947457975.1 Comamonadaceae bacterium
ACCATCGCCAAATACCGACGGTTGCAATGCATAAAGATCTCCTTGGGACAGTCTGCGGCCTTCTGGGCCAAAAATGGGACAGCGTGGGCTCAGCCGGCCTTGGCCGGCGCGGGCGCTGGCGGGGTGCCGAACTCCCGGACCAAGTCGTCGGCGCCACGGGCCAGCAGGCTGGCGTCCACGCCGACTGCCGTGAACGTGGTGCCGCGGTCAATGAAGCGCCTGGCCAGCTGACGGTCGGCTGTGAGGATGCCCGCCGCCTTGCCGCAGGCAACGATGCGCCCGATGGCGTCGTCGATGGCTTCAAGCAGCCGGGGATGTTTGAGTTGGCCGGCGATGCCCATGCTGGCAGCCAAGTCGCCCGGGCCGATAAAAATGCCGTCAACCCCATCTACTGCAGCAATGGCCTCAATCTGTGTGAGCGCCTCCACCGTCTCGACCTGGACCAGCAGGCACAGCTCGTCATTGCAGCGCTGGACGTAGTCGGGGATGCGCCCGAAGCCGGTCGCCCGTGTGGCCGCGCTCATGCCGCGGATGCCGAGCGGCGGGTAGCGCATGGCGCGCACGGCCGCGAGGGCTTCCTCCGCGTTCTGTACATAAGGCACGAGCAGGGTTTGCGCGCCGGTGTCCAGCAAGCGTTTGAAGGCCAAGACGTCATTCCAGGCCGGGCGGACCACCGCGTGGCTGGGGTAGCCCGCGACCACCTGCATCTGCCGCAGGATGTCGTCGTAGTCGTTGGGAGAGTGCTCCATGTCCAGCAGCAGCCAGTCGAAACCAGCGCCCGCGACCGATTCCGTGGCGTAGTGGCTCGCCAGGGTCATCCACAGGCCCGTTTGATGCCTGCCCTCGCGCAAGGCCCGCTTGAATGTATTGATAGGCAGATTCATGGCTGCCCGATCAGACGAATTGCACGCAAACGCTGCCCAGGGTCCCGAAGTCACCGAAGAGCGTGTCACCCTTCTTGGCATAGACCACGCGGGTGAACGAGCCGGCCAGCACGATGTGCCCAGCCTCCAGTCCCACACCGTGTTGCCCCAGCTTGTTGGCCAGCCAGGCCACACCCAGCGCCGGATGGCCGAGTACGCCTGCGGCCACGCCGGTTTCCTCGATTTCGGAGTTGCGGTACATCAGGCCGCCCACCCAGCGCAGGTCGACGTCCATGGGCCTGACGGGCCGACCACCCAGGACAAGACCGGCGGCTGCACCGTTGTCGGCGATCGTGTCCTGGATCTTGCGGGGATCGACCAGACGGGCATCGACGATTTCCAGGGCCGGCACCACGTAGTCGGTGGCGCGCAGCACATCGACCAGGGTCACACCGGGGCCTTTGAGAGGCTGGCCCAGCACGAAGGCCAGCTCCACCTCAACCCGGGGCAGGCAGAAGCTGGCATGAGGCACCTTGGCCCCTTCGGCAATCAGCATGTTGTCCAGCAGATAACCGTAATCGGGCTCGTTGATCTTTGACGACGCCTGCATGGCCTTGGACGTCAGCCCCACCTTGTGGCCGATGAGCTTGGCGCCGGCGGCGATCTTGCGCTGCGTCACGGCCGTCGAAATCGCGTACGAATCCTCGATTTCGATGTGCGGGAAGGAATCGGTCAGCAGCTTGGCCTGGCGGCAATCGCGCTGGGCTTGCAGCAGGGTTTCGACTGCTTGCAGGCGTTCGGCTTCGGTGAGCATGGCGGTGTCCTTTAAGGTCAAAAAAACGACAAAATAATCTTAGTGGATGGACCTCACCTGGCTTTTCAGGGGAAACACCGAGAAAAATACAGGTACCCCAAACCTAAACTTTCTAAGAATTTCGACAAAAAGGACATCCATGAGTTCTGGAAAAGTGAACCTGGCCGAAGCCCTGCGCAGCGCCGGCCTGGATCCTTCAGCCTCCGCCGATCTGGTGGCACGCCACAAACCCACCTACACCGGGCTGCTGGGTTTTTTGCCGCCCCGGGTGGAAGCGCGCATGACGTTCACGGGCGCATTGGACCCGCAGATCGTTGAGATGCAGGAGGCCCTGCGCTCGCATGCCATGGACACGCCGCACCTGGACCCCAAGGTCACGCAGCTGATGCTCTTTGGCATGCTGCTGATGGACGGAAACGACGCGGCCGAAACGCACGCCATCGCCGCGCGCCACGAAGGCGCGAGCTGGCAGGAACTGCAGGCGGCTGTGAGTCTGTGCTTTTTGTTCCGTGGCCTGCCAGCGGCCAACCGAGGCGCCGATATGCTGGCGCGCGTGGCCTTGCGCGAATCCCAGGCCACGGCGGCCTGAAGACCGACCCTCCATGCCAGACCCAGCGAACGCCATCACTTCGGCCCCGCCCTGCCAAGGACCGGATCGCCAGACGCGCAAGCCGCGGTTCAAGATGCCTTCGCTGGCCTGCGACACGCACGCCCATGTGTTCGGTCCGCAAGACCGATTTCCCTTTTCCCCAGAGCGCAGCTACACACCCGAGGACTGCACGGTCGAGCAATACGCCGCGCTGCTGCAGACCCTGGGCGTAGAACGCAAGGTGGTGGTGCACGGCGGGGCGCATGGCACCGACAACCGCGTCAGCCTGGATGCGATAGCGCGCCTGGGGCCGTCGGCACGCGGCGTGGCCGTGATCCGGCCTGGCCTGGGCCAGGATCAGCTGCAGCGCCTGCATCAGGGCGGCATGCGCGGCTGCCGCCTGTCCACGGTGGTGCGCGGCGGCGCCAGCTTCGAGCACCTCGAAGCCCTGGCAGCCGAGACCCTGGAGCTGGGCTGGCACCTGGTGCTGCATCTCAAGCATTCAGAGGAGCTGGTCGCCCTGGCGCCGCGCTTGCGCTCGCTGCCCAATCCCTTTGTGCTGGATCACCTGGGCCATGTGCGGGGTAGCGAGGGCGTGGATTCGCCGGGCATGCGCGCGGTGATGGACCTGCTGGAGACCGACCGCTGCTGGGTCAAGCTGGCCAGCCTGTACCGCTCGTCGTCGCAGCCTTATCCACACACCGACATGCTGCCCATGATTCACCGCGTGGCCGCAGCGCGGCCCGACCGGCTGCTGTGGGGCAGCAACTGGCCACACCCGATTTACGCCGGAGCCATGCCCAACGATGGCGACCTGGTTGACCTGATCCCCCTGTGGACGCCCGAGCCCGCCGTGCAGCAGCAGATGCTGGTCGACAACCCAGCACGCCTGTATGGCTTCGAATAAAAACCTTCCGAGAAAGACTCGCCCATGAACCCCTCGTCCCTCACCCGCCGCCTGGCCTGCCTGGGCCTGCTCACCGCCTGTATGGGCCTGCACGCGCAGACCTTTCCCGAGCGCGCGATCACCATGGTCGTGCCCTTCCCGCCCGGCGGCACCACCGACATCCTGGCTCGCGCGATTGCAGACCGCATGTCACGCGAACTCAAGCAGACCGTGGTGGTGGAAAACCGCGCCGGTGCCGGCGGCAACACCGGCGCTGAGTTGGTGGCCAAGGCCAAGCCCGACGGCCACACCTTGATGCTGTCGGCCGCCGGCCCGCTGAGCATCAACCAGCATCTGTACGCCAAGCAAGGCTACGACCCCCTTCGCGATTTCGCTCCGGTGAGCCTGGTGGCCTCGGTACCCATCATGCTGGTGGCCCACCCGCAGCGGCCCTTTCAGAACCTCAATGAGTTCATTGCGTATGCCAAGGCCAACCCAGGCAAGCTCTCCTACGGCTCGCAAGGCAACGGCACCACCAGCCACCTGACCATGGAGCTGCTCAAGCGCCGGGCTGGGCTGCAGATCACGCACATTCCCTACCGCGGCAGCGCGCCCGCCTCCACCGACCTGATGGGCGGGCAAATCGACGTGATGTTCGACAACTCACCCTCGACCTTGCCACATGTGCAGTCGCAAAAAATGCGCGGCCTGGCCGTGGCCTCGAGCGTCCGCGTGCAAAGCATGGGCAGCCTGCCCACGGTGGCCGAAGCGCTCAGCGGCTTCGAGTCCACCGCCTGGTTTGGCATCGTGGCGCCAGCGCGCACCCCCGACGCAGTGATTGCCGTGCTCAACCGCAGCATCGACAGTGCACTGCGCCAAAACGAGGTGAAGGAAAAAATGGCTGCCTCCGGCGTCGACCTGATCGGCGGGCCCGCGGCCGACCTGGGCAAACACATGCGCGAGGAAAGCGGCAAGTGGGCCGAGATCATCAAGTCGCTGTCGCTCAAGCTCGACTGAGGCCCCCAGCCATGGCCCGCGCCGCCGCCCTGGCCCCGTCCGCTGACGGTGAAGAAGGCGCGCGCACGCTGTCCACTGAGCTGACCGCGCGCCTGCGCGAGGCCATCTTGTCGGGCGAGCTGGCGCCGGGCAGCAAGCTCAAGCTGGACATGCTGCGCGAGCGCCTGGGCCTGACGCTCAGCCGCAGCCCGCTGCGCGAGGCGCTCTCGCGTCTGAGCGCCGAGGGCCTGGTGCGTATTGAGGATCAGCGCGGCTACTGGGTGGCGCCCGTCTCCGAAGCCAACCTGAAAGAGATTGCACGCCTGCGCATCCACCTGGAGACCCTGGCCTTGCGCGAATCGATCGCCCTGGGTGATGCGCAATGGGAGCAAGCCATCGCCCAAGCGCTGCACCAGCTGGCGCAGGCCCCGCGCAACGAATCGAGCCGGCAGGCCCCAGGCGCCTGGGAAGCCGCGCACCGACAATTCCACTTTGCCCTGCTGGGCGCCTGCGGCATGCCGATGCTGCTGCAGTACTGCGCCAGGGTGCACGACCAGAACGACCGATACCGTCGCCTGTTTTTGCAACGCAACCCCTTTGACCGCAACGTTCACCTCGAGCACCAGACCATCGTCGAGGCCACGCTAGAGCGCAACGCCGACCTGGCCTGCGCACTGTTGGCCCAGCACATCGACCGAACCACGCGCAACATCTGCGCGGCGCTCGGCTAAACGGCTTCAGAAGACCCGCCCCCACCAAGGAGATATCGATGACAAGACAAGGAATCCGCCGCAGCCTTCTCGCCCTGCCGCTGCTCGCCCTGGCCGTACCCGCCTGGGCCCAAGGCAACTACCCCAACAAGCCCATTCGCATCGTCGCGCCCTTTGCCGCTGGCGGCGCGGCCGACACCGTGGCCCGCATCATCGGGCCCAAGCTCTCAACCGCCCTGGGCCAACCGGTGGTCATTGAGAACCGCGCCGGCGCCGGCGGCTCCATCGGCTCAGCCCAGGTGGCCGCTTCGCCGGCCGACGGTTACACCTTGCTGATGAACCTGGGCCCGCCCCACCAGACCGTGCAGCTGTTCACCAAGGGCGTGAACTACGATCCGGTCAAGGACTTCAGCGCCATTGCCAAGGTCGCTGTCGCCCCGCAGGCCATTGCCGTGCCTGCGAATTCGCCGATCAAGACCATGGCCGATCTGGTGGCGCTGTCACAGGCCAACCCCAAGGGCCTGTCCTTTGGCACCTCGGGCGTCGGCACCTCGCAGCAGCTGGCGGGCCTGCTGCTCACCACCACGCAAAAAGCCAAATTGACGCATGTGCCTTACCGGGGCGGCTCGGCCGCGCTGACCGACGTGATCTCGGGCCAGGTGGACCTGGGCATTTTGGTGCTGTCCAACCTGCTGCCGCATGTGCAGACCGGCAAGCTGCGCATCCTGGCGGTGGTCGAGGCCGGCCGCTCGGCCAGCGCGCCGACCATTCCCACCGCCGCAGAAAGCGGCATCACCGGCTTTTCCGTGCCCGACACCTGGGTCGGCCTGTTGGGTCCGGCCGGCATGCCCGCGCCCGTGGTGCAGCGCCTGGGCGCCGAGATGGACAAAATCATGCGCGACCCCGAGGTGGTCGCCCGCATGAACCAGGCCGGCTACGACATCAAGTTCGCCGGGCCGGTCGATTTCTCACGCCAACTGGCCGACAGCGCCCAGCTCTACAAGACCCTCACGCAACAAGCGGGCATCACGCCCGAATGACACCTCACCCAGGAGCCCCATCTTGCCTTTGCTTTCCCAACGCCCCAGCCAGCCCCGAATCACCGTCATCCTGACCTTTCTGATGGAGAACTGGTCGCCGGGCAAGGCGCCGCCCTACTCGCCCATGACCAGCCCACCCAAGGCGGGCACCGAGGACCGCGCCGGAATCTTGTGGTCCAACTACGGCGGGCGCTTTGGCATGGCGCGCCTGGTGCGCACCGCGCGCCGCCACGGCGTCTTCGGCACGGCCTGCATCAATGCCCGCTCGGCCGAGCTGTTCCCGGACACGGTGCGCCAGATCGCCGCTGCCGGCTTCGAGATTGCCGGGCACAACTACGCACAGGACCAGGTGCTCTCAGGCCTGAGCGACAGCGAGGAAGTCGCGCTGGTCCGGCGCAGCCTTGACATCCTCACCGAAGTCGGCGGCCAGCGCCCGGTGGGCTGGCTCAGCTCGACGATTGCCACCAACGAGCGCACCGCCGAAGTGCTCAAGCGCGAAGGCATGCTCTGGCACGGCGATTACAACGACATGGACCTGCCCGGCATGATCGAGACGCCAGCCGGCCCCATCGTCGGACTGCCGCACAGCGACTTTGCCGACAACCGCGTGCTGCGCGGCGCGCCCATCGACTGGTTCACCACGTACAAGGACCTGTTCGACTTCCAGTACCAGCAGGAGCCGGACTCGATGATCAACATCACCATGCACGGCAACTTTGGCGGCCGGCCACTGATGACCGCGCAGCTCGACAAGTTTCTGAGCTACATGGGACAGTTCGAGGGCGTGTGGATGCCCCGGCACGACGAACTGGCCGAATGGACCCAGGCGCAGGGCACGCCAGAGGTCAAGCTCAGCCACTGGTACGCGCCTTGAGCGCTTAGCGCCGCTGCAGCACCTCAAGGCTGGGGCGGGGCCCGCTGGCCTTGCCGGTGATCGGCGGGCGCGGCAGGCGCGACTGCCCTTCTTGCAGCGTGAAGCGGTGCTCCAGGCTGAACCAGGGTCCGCTCACGTCGGGCGCGGGGCAGCCACCTTCGTGCCGGACATACTGGCCAATGAGCGCACGCGTGACCCCGAACTGCACATCGGTCTGCAGGTTCGGGTCGTCCGAGGAATACACCTGCGAGAACTGTGTCTTGTAGCCGGGCTTGCTCATCAAAAAATGAATGTGCGCCGGCCGCATGTTGTGCCGGCCCTGCGCCCGGATCAAATCGCCCACCGGGCCGTTGACCGGGATGGGGTAGCCGACAGGCTTGATGCTGCGAAAGCGCACACAGCCTTGGGCATCGGTCGTGAAGGTGGCGCGCAGGTTCATGTCGGCCTGCGCGGGGTCCTGGTTCTCGTAAAAGCCCTCGGACGAGGCATGCCAGATATCGACCCGCACATCGGCAAGGCCTTGACCAGCCTGGTCCTGCACGAAGGCGGTGACGAAGATGGGATCGCCCGGCGTGGGCGAGCGCACGATGGACGCGCCCTGCGCCATGGGCGGCGAGCCATCGCGCCAAAAAGGCCCCAACAGATTGGCCGTGGTCAGTTCGGCGCCACCGGCCACACCGTTGTTGAGCAGGCACACCAGCGAGGACACACCGAGTGAGCCCGCTGCAAGCACCACTTCATTGTGAGACTCATGGCTAGCCTGTCCAACCCGGGCAATGCAAGCACACACCTGCTGAAATTCAGCTTCGGTCAGTTTGACCTCGCGCACGAACTCGTGGAGATGGCGCACCGCGCTCTGAAGGATCTGCTGTAAGCGGGGGTCCGTGGTGCGTTCAAGTTCCGCGAGGACGGCCTGGGTCACATCGCTTTCTCGACTAATGATCATCGACTCGCTCCTGAAGAGGTCTTGTCCACGAGCTGTGTCGTGGCCGCCTCAAGTTGGCGCGTTGGCAGGAGGCAGTCGCAACAGTCGACGCGCGTTTGTCTCGAGGACAGCAGCCTGATCATCGGCGGACATCGTCGCCATGGCGGTCACGATCTCGACCGGCTTTTCATAGGCGATGGGGAAACAGTAGTCACTGCCCATCAGGATGCGGTCGCTGCCGACCTGGCGGACCAGGAAGTCCAGCACCGGGGCGCTGTAGCCAATGGTGTCGTAATAAAAGCGACGAAGGTAGGACTCGGGCGAGGCCGAAAGCCGACCGAGGTCTGCACGCTTTTCCCAACCGCGCTGGAGTCGGCCGACCAGGTATGGGAAGGCACCTCCGGCGTGAGGCAGCACGAATTGCAATTTCGGAAAGCGGTCGAGCACCTGGCCGAAGATCAGGTGGGCGGCGGCCACGGCGGTTTCAAACGGGTTGCCCAGCAAATTGGTCAAGTAGTGGGCTTCGAGCCGATCCGGGGCCAACACGAAGGTGGGATGCAGGAACACCGGCAGTCCCAGATCTTCAAGCCGTTCATAGACGGGGAAGAACGAGGGATCGGACAGGTCTTTCCCGAGCACATGCGTGGCAATACAAACGCCCCGCATGGCCTGGAAACCGGCGATCCGGTCAATCTCGCGCAAGGACAGGTCGATCGCCTGCAGCGGCAAGGTGGCCAATCCAAAAAAGCGCTCAGGATGGGACTCATGCGCCTCGACCAGGCAGTCGTTGTAGAGGCTCGCCAGGGCATGGCCATCCTCACGGCCAGCCCAGTACACCATGGGTTGCGAGAGGGACAGCGCCTGGGCCTGTACGCCTTGCTGCTGCATGACTTGCAAGCGATCTTGCAGATCCACAAAGCGGGGGCCGACCGGTCCGGTCGAAAGATGCCCGTGCCAGAAGCGCGGCCCAGTAGAGGTGTCTTCCCACTGTAGCCCGTGGGCCAGGCCTCGGCGCTGAAGCTCCTTGAGCCAAGAATTGGGGAACCAGTGGGCATGAATATCCACTGGGCAGCAGGCGCAAGCCGGCGCCAAGCGCCGGTAATCCTGCGAGGGATCAGATGCGCCCTGATTCATAGAAATTTCAGAATGTAGAGAGACAAGGCTGGCACGTAGGTCACCAAGGCCAATGCACCAAGGCTCGCCACAAAGAAAGGCAGGATGCCGCTATACAGCACGGACAGGGGCAGCTTGAAGACGGCCTGCCCCACAAACAGATTGATGCCAAACGGCGGCGTAAAGGTACCCAGGCTCAGGTTCATGACCACGATGACACCAAAATGCACCGGATCGACGCCGAGCGCCTTGGCCACCGGGGCCAGCAGAGGCGTGAGCACCAGGATGGACGATGCCGTGTCCAAAAACATGCCGACCAAGAGCAGCAGCAGGTTGATGGCCAGCAACAGCATCCAGGGCTCGACCTTGAGGTCCACGACCCAGCGCACCAGCGCCTGCGGTATGCCATTGATGGTCAACAACCAGGAAAAGACGCCTGCTGCGGCAATGATGATGAAGACCTGCGAGGTCAGAATCAGCGAGCGCCCCGCCGATTCAAGGATGTCCATCCAGCCCATCTCACGATAGACCAGGGCCACCACCACAATGGCGTACACACAGGCAATTCCAGCCGCCTCGGTCGGCGAGAAAATTCCCGCATAGATACCACCGAGCACGGCGACAGGCGCACCGATGGACCAGATACCGTCGCGGGTAGCGGCCCAGAATTCAGCACGAGAAAACGGGGCCCCGCGTCCTTCGATGCCCCGCCGCACGTACCACCAAATCGTCAGGGACAGAAAGGCGGCCATGACCAGGCCGGGGACGAGGCCCGCCGCGAACAGCTTGACGATGGACGTCTCTGAGGAGATTCCATAGAGGATGAAGCCGATCGAGGGGGGAATGAGGTTATCGATGGCAGCGCTGGAGACCAGCAGACCCGACGCAAAGCGGGGCGAGTAGCCGGCCTGCCGCATACGGTCGTAGGTCAGGCTGCCCACGGCCGCAACCGTGGCTGCCGTCGAGCCCGAGACGGCGCTGAACACGGCCGTGGTACCCAGGGCCGTCATGGGCAGACCACCTCGCATACCCCCCAACATGGACATGACCCAACGCACGAGGCGCCGCGATACGCCACCGCGCCCCATCAGATCGCCCGCAAAGATAAAGAAGGGGACCGCCAGCAGCGCGAACTTGTCGATGCTGCTGAACATCACCTGGTGCAAGGCGGTCGGCGGCACAGTCCCCGAAACAATCAAGAAGGTCGTCGCCGAAGCCAGCAGAACGAGGAAAAACGGCAGACCCAACGCCAGCAGGGCCAGCGGAAGGACAGAAAGTAGAAGAATCACCCGTTGCCCCCGTGTTGCTCCAACAACCAGCGGCGCCAGCGCACGATCACAGCCAGCGCCGACAGCAGGAAGCCGATCATCAGCGCCGAGTGCGGGATGATCTTAGGGATCTCGGCGCCCGCACTGACCGCGCCGGTCTGGTAGAACATTTGAAGAATGGTCCAGGACTGCCAGGCGATGAAGAGGCAGATGCCCAGCATCACCGATGCAATGAAGACATTGACGACGAATCGGCTGCGCCTACCCAGGCGGGCGTAGAAGAGGTCCATGTTGAGATGGTCACCCCGCCAAGTCACCACGGCAGTGCCAAAGAACACGCCCCAGATGACCATGCCCACCAGCACTTCCTCGGCCCAGAAAATCGGCTTGCCCACGGCATAACGCCCGATCACATTGGCCAAGTTGAGTGCGACGCCGCCCAGCATGACCACACCCAGGACGATGTAGAGCCAGCGCAAGCCATCCTTGCGGCGGGGAGCCTCAACCCCGTCATGATCCTGCGCTTGAGGCGGCGTCGCCTTGTTTTCCGAGTTCATCACGGAGCCTGGACCACGCGCCTCAATACTTCTGGCTGGTGGTCAGCATGCGCTTGTAGAAGGCGTTGGTCTGAGGGTTGTCT